>JAFGNQ010000367.1 GCA_016926925.1 Candidatus Aminicenantota bacterium | reverse complement strand
CCCGAAGCGAAAAGGGGACGCCGATTTTACCGGCCTCGTAAAGGTCTCGGATTTTTTGAGCTACTGAAACGAGAGATTTTTTCTCGGTTTTGGTGATTGACGGGAACTTCTTGGAGAGGATCTTTTCTTCTTCGCCATTTTTGAAATATTCGTGCTTCACTCTGAGGAGGAAACGGGAGACGAAGGCCAAATTCTGGATCTGTGTGCCTTGGTAATGACCTTTTTCGTCTCCAAGGCCGCATGTATTCGATGTGGCGACGATCCGGAAAAATTTATGGCTATCGACCTTTTCCGAATCGTTGGCGGTAAGGATTACGCTTCCGAGCTTGGCACCATTGTTTCGCCTTTCAAGTACCGGCTGGTACTGTAAAGCGATTTCCGGATTGAGTGCGTCCCATTCATCCTGGATATAAATCATGGGCTGTTTCATGGCTGTCGGGAGCGGACCGTATTCAAATACGGTTGCACCATTTCGGACTATTTTCTGTCCCAGGATGTCGAATGTGTACATATCCGAATGGTGATTAACCTTGAACGCCGGGTAATTGATCCGGGCTGCGATCTGCTCAACCAGGGTCGTTTTGCCTGATCCAGTCGGGCCGTGAACCATTGTCGGCCTATTCGTTTCCAAACCAAGAAGGATTAAAGAGGTTGCTTCTTGAGGAAAAATGTACTCCGGGTCGATTTCTGGAACACTAGAGGATCGTTCCAAGAAGCCCATGACAGTTTGACCTGGTTTGGCTTTGATCCCGAACGTCTTTTCGATGTCGTAGGCTTTTGGAGTGAGTGAATCCGATCCGTCTTCCCGTTGGGAAGAATGACGAATCTTGGCCAGAGCAATTTCGAAGGTCTGAGAGACAACCCGACGATCCGGGTATTTATTTTTGTATTCTTCGAGGGTGACGCAACATGATTCTTTACGACCACCGAGAAAATGGGGTCTTAAATCGTGGGCGGTAGCTCCGCATACTGCACAGACTTCTTTCATAGTGAAATCTCCTTTTTAAGTTTTACAGTTGGCCTAGTAAGTGATTACTGGGCTTTCAGCTTAAAAAAATATATAAGTGCCTTATGTTTTTGTATTAAGCTGAAATTGCTGTAAAAAAGCAGGCGAGCTAATTATGGAGAAAATTTTTTATTCTATGGGCGGAAGCATCAGTCCCGCCCATGTTTTTTGCAGAGTTCATATATTCCTTATTTAATTTCAAGCGCTTAATGTAACCTTGCCAAAATAGAGCGAAATAATTTCCTCAGGAGTCAGTTCCATCACAAGTTTTTTAAGCGATGAGATATCTGACCTCGACAATTTACCGAGGGTATAACGGGAATTTTCTCGCAACAAATAAAAATTAGATTGAACGCCGTTTCTCTCCCATATTTCAAAATCCGAATTCATGACCAAATTTTGAAATTTTTCACTCTGAATCTGGTGTGCATGCAGACTTTCATCCTGAAGAATTCGAGAAAAAATAGTGGCAGGCTTTTTCTTGGCATCCTCATTGGTTGCAAATTGCGACTTGAAAGAATTCCTCATCACTATGAATGTCCTCCTCAGCTATAAATAGAAAAGTAAGCGCTTACGTTACAAGCGATTAATGTGATTTGCTTTTATAAAAAATGCCCTTCCTTGTTGAAGAGAAGGGCATTTTTTATGGATGAATTTATCTATTTTTTGGGTTTCTGATCCGGGCTGACAAATTTTATATAGGGTATCAGCTCGGGGTAAAGATCTTTCATGGCCGTTTCGATAAATACAGTACGATCGATGCCGAGAGCGTCGGCATACTCTATGCACTTGCCTAGAGGAAATTGCGATGCACCGGTTTCAATCATTCCGATAAAATTTCCATATTTATACCCAAGTCTCCGGCCAAGGTCGTTCTGCGTGAGGTTTCTGCGTTCACGATAATCTTTTATCAATTTTCCGATCGCCGTAGGTCCGTTCATTGTCACCTCCTTGTTTTGTGGTTTAGGGCCGGATATTTTTTAAATACCAAGTAAGTCATTACAGTGTAATCGATCGCTTGTCAAGAAAATATTTATCCCGCCGCTTTTTGAGCATCCTTAATAATTTTCTCCCGCAAAAAATCCGACGGTGTTTGTGAAAATGCTGAGGATTTTTTAAACTCCGGTATTGGTTTCCTAGAGCCATCCCTGGCAAAAGGTAAGGGCGTCCTTGCGATTTGAGGAGGAGGCTGGGCTCGTGCTTGTGCCTGTTGTTCTTCCGATGCCGATGTCAGCTCATCAATATAAGGCTTGATAGCTTCAACGGATGAAATGCGTCGAATCTCGGGGCTGAAGAGTTTTTCTGTCCCGTATTTTTTGACAATATCGGCACACAGACACCCTGAAGTCCCGTAGCAAGTCTTTTTTCTGCTTGCGCAAGTGTCCCACTGAAGCACCTTCTCACTCTTTTTACAAAAAAGAACCAATCCGTTCATTGTCACCTCCTTTTCTTTAGATATCCGGCACTATATCCAGTGCGTTCTTGTAAATGAAATTTGACCGTAATTGAGGGTTGTCCCCCATGAGAATATTAAAATACTGATCTGCCGAAGATGGATTTTCAACTCGGACTTGCATCATCCGGCGTCTTTCCGGGTCCATTGTCGTCATCCAGAGTAATTCAGGGGACATCTCTCCGAGACCTTTAAAACGAGAGACTACTGCCGAACCGGTGTCGGCCTCATAAGTCTTGAATAGATCCTTAAGCCCCTTTTCATCGAAAGCGAATAGCTCCCTTTTTTTAATCGTGACTTTGAATAATGGAGGTTGTGCGACGTATAAATGCCCGGCAAGAATCAGCTCGGGCATTTGCCGAAAAAAGAAAGTCAGGAGAAGAGTCCGGATGTGGGAACCGTCCACATCAGCATCTGTCATGATAATCACCTTATGATACCTGAGCTTATCAAGGTTCCCTCCTTCGGCACCGATCCCCACCCCGAGCGAAGCGATGATCGTCTCGATCTCGTTGTTCTTGAGCATCTGAGCAATTTTGACCTTCTCGCAGTTCAAGACTTTACCTCTGAGGGGCAAAATCGCCTGGAATTCACGCTTTCTGGCTTGTTTTGCGGACCCTCCGGCTGAATCTCCCTCCACAAGAAAAATCTCGCATCGAGCCGGATCTCGTTCCTGGCAGCCTGCAAGTTTCCCGGGCAAAGACAAGGTTCCGAGTATCTCTATTTGTTTCCTTGCGTTCTCCCTGGCCTTTTGTGCTGCCTCCCTGGCCCTGGCTGTTGTCGCAATGCGTTCGATGATGAGGGCGGCTTCTTTTGGGTTCTTATCAAGCCAAGTTCGAAGATTTTCGTGGATGGTAGTCTGAACTGCCCACTTAGCTTCCGCACTGCCGAGCTTCGTTTTTGTTTGCCCTTCGAATTGAGGCTGCGGAATTTTGATCGATAGAATCGAAATCAACCCTTCCCGGTAATCATCGGGGATTGGTTGAGAAATCTTATACTTTTTGAGAATCTCAGGAGTAAAAAGACCCCGCATGGCGAAAGTCAAACCGGTCTTCAATCCGGAAACGTGAGTACCACCTTCTGTCGTGGCAATGTTATTGCAATAGCTAAACAGTTTCTCTTTGACTTTTTTAGTCCAGAGAAAAACCACTTCGACTTTAATCCGTCCGTCGTCTGATGAAACGGAGACAGGATCCTTATGGATATTTGAAGTCTTGGCGGCTTCAAACTGTCTAATGTAGTCCAAAAGCCCGTTTTCTGAGTAATATCTTTCGGTTTTGCCTTCAAACGAAAAGATGAATTTGACTTTCGGGTTGAGAAAAGACTGAGATTTGAGCCTCTCTCGAATAACTTCAGGAGAGAGGCGAATGTCGGAAAAAATCTCGGGATCAGGGGTGAACTTGACCCGTGTTCCTGTTTGCTTTGTAGGTTCTAAGCGGCGCAAATCAGTTGCTGGTATACCTTGAGTGTATGATTGAGACCACTCATAACCGTCTCTTTTAATATACACTTTAAGTTTTGACGAAAGGGCATTCACGCAGGATATACCGACCCCGTGAAGCCCTCCAGATGCGGAGTAGGATTTATCGTCAAATTTTCCTCCTGCATGTAGCTTGGTCAGAACGACCTGAACGGCCGGCACCCCTTCGTCGGGGTGAATATCGACGGGGATACCGCGGCCGTTGTCTTCTACCAAGACTGACCCGTCGGAATAGAGTTCAACCTTAATCTCGTTGCAGAAGCCGGCCATAGCCTCATCAATGGAGTTGTCCAAGGCTTCCCAAACAAGATGATGGAGGCCTGTGGTCTCAGTGTCCCCGATATACATCCCTGGGCGTTTCCGTACTGCCTCCAAGCCTTTTAAAACGGTAATCGATTTTGCATCGTAAGCCATTTTATCGCTCCTAATATCTATTGCAGAACTCCCGGGTTCGGCGTCTGTTTTTTCTGGACAAGATCTTTCGAAGGCTCTTCGAGAGCTTCTTGTCTTCAGCAATCTTTTCCTGTCTATCTTTATATGTTTTTGCCATATAGCCCTCCTATGGAAATTGACGGAGTTTTCAAGCCGCAATCAACTCCAAAAAATCCGCCTCTCCGATTATCGGGACGCCGATCTTTTCGGCTTTCGCCCGCTTGGAGCCTGCCTTTTCGCCTGCAAGCAAGAAATCCGTTTTTGCGCTTATCGAGCCGGCTACTTTTCCGCCGTTGTCCTCGATGAGCTTCATGAAATGCTGTCGGGGTTGTGAAAGGGTGCCGGTGATGACGAAAACCTTTGATGCCAATTTGGCTGTCGATGGGGCAGCAGGTGTTTCGTAAAAGATTTCGACCCCGGCATCCAGTAGACCATTGAACCGTTCCAGGTTCTTTGTGGATGAAAACCAGGTGACGATGTTCTGAGCGATTTTTTCTCCGACGCCGTCAATCTGGGTAAAGTTCTGGGCAAGATCGGTTGCTTTGAGGAAGTCTTCGACTTCTTGGAACCGACTGGCGAGCAGCTTTGAAACGGTATGGCCTAGGAGCGGAATCCCAAGGCCATACAAAAACCTGTGAAAGGGAATAGTCCGTCTCTTCTGAATGGCTGACAGAATATTCTGAATGGATTTTTCTCCCATCCTGGAAATTTTTTTCAGGTCAATTTCGGTCAACCGAAAAAAATCAGCATAATCTTTAACAATATTTGACTCCAAAAGCTGTTCGATGAGCTTCGGCCCCAAACCTTCAATGTCGTATGCGTCTTTTGATACGAAATGTGTTAAGGCTGCAAATCGTTGGGCTGGGCAACCGGGATTAACGCAACGGGTAACGGCCTCCCCGTCAATTCGTTCGGCCTGGGAACCGCACTCGGGGCAATTTGATGGAAAAGAAAATTCAACGGATGTCTCTTTGCGGTGAGCGGGCAGGATACCCACGATCTCCGGGATCACGTCGCCTGCTCTTTGAATGATGACGGTATCGCCTATCCGGATGTCTTTTGACTTGATGTAATCCTGATTGTGTAGGGTTGCTTTGGTGACGGTCACTCCCGCAATCTGAACCGGATCGAGGAGGGCAACGGGTGTAAGTGCGCCTGTGCGGCCAACCTGGATAGCAATGGATCTGAGCTTGGTCGTTTTCTGTTCGGCTGGGAATTTCCAGGCGATGGCCCAGCGTGGGGCATGTGACGTGTTTCCAGCCGTTGCCTGATGTGTCAGCGCCTCGGATTTGATGACCATTCCGTCGATATCGTAAGGGATGAGCTCCCGGCTTTTTGTGGCATGCCCGAACTGGGTTTCGATCATATCAATCAGGCAGTTGCCCATATACAAACCGGTCGAAAATCCAAGTGTACTGAAATAACCAATCAATTGCTTTTGTGATGCGTATGGAAGAGGATAATCAGATTCGATCCGGCCCACTCCGTAAGCATAGAACTTAAGTCCGCGTTTCTCGCATTCCTTGGGATCGAGCTGTCGTAACGAGCCGGCTGCTGCGTTCCTGGCATTTGTGAAAGGAGTCTTACCATTTTTGATCCTGTCTTCGTTGGCGATCTCTAACTGTTTCTTTTCGATAATGACCTCGCCACGGATCTCAATAAGTTTGGGAACTGGTTCGGAGGTCTTCGGGAGAATAAAAGGGATGTTCCTGATCGTCCTGGCGTTTTGGGAAACAACCTCGCCGGTCTCCCCGTCTCCTCGGGTGATGGCTTTCATCAAGATTCCGTCTTCGTAGACCAGTTCGAGGGCCAGGCCGTCGAATTTGGGCTCTAAGCAGTAATGGATATCGCCTGTGCCCAGGATCTTTGCGAGTCTGTTGTGAAAATCTTTGACGTCCTGGAATGTAAAGGCATTGTCGAGGCTCAACATGGGAAGAGCATGACGCTCACTTTTGAAGCCGCCTGTTACCTTGGCGCCGACTGACCGGGTGGGCGTGGCGACTGGAACTAATTCGGGATGCTCCTTTTCCAGTTTCAGTAGCTCCTGAAAAAGAGCGTCGTATTCATGATCGGCCATAATGGGCTCATCGAGGTTGTAATAGGCGTGTGCGGCCTGGTCGAGTGCGTCACGGAGGGTCTGCATACGGGTCTTGATTTGCTCGCTTGTCATATTCTGTCTTCCTTTCTGGATTTGGATTCATTTAAGGTATGAGGCCAAAAGGCCGGGCTTGACGTTCACGATCTGCTGAATGATGTACCGGGCTGTGCCTGGGAAACCGTTTCGGGTCAGGAAAGTAAGGAAAGACAAGGGGGCGAGGGGTTCTTTCTCGCTCCTGGATTCCAAATACGCTGAAACGGCAACGCCGAACTTTTTGGGATATGCCAATTTCGGGTAAATCGCCTCACAATAGGGGGCTTCGAGGTGCTTATCGATTTCTCTGATATTGGCTAGGATGGCCTCGGGAATACTCTCAAAGTCGGCTTCACATGTTACTGCCAAATTTCCATTCATTTCTTTTTAACCTCCTCCTGTAACATTAAGTGATTACTGTGAATTTTGGGCAAACTAATAGGGCGCCTTGTCTGGATCAAGCCCTATTAGTTTGATGTTCTCCTTTAGGCGTCAGCCTGAATGCGATCCTCTTCGGCCAGGGAGGATAAAGCATTGATAGTGTCGGCCATATTAATTCCGAGTGCTGGCAACTTCGGACCGTATTCTGAATCGAGAGCATTCAAGATATGACCGATCCAATGAGCCCTGGCCCGGACTGCAATTAATCCGTTTCCGCATTCGTTCAAAATATGCCTGGCTTCATGGGCCAAGTCGTAAATTTCATTTTTGATCTGAAGAAGTCTGTCGATTGTTTCTTTCTTTGTCATGGTCTTATCTCCTGTTTTAAATTTTG
>JAFGNQ010000366.1 GCA_016926925.1 Candidatus Aminicenantota bacterium | reverse complement strand
GACATTCGGATCTTGGATGTACACAGGGAGGATAGCTTGAACGGCTTCATCTCTTTTTTGGGCTGTGGCGTCTATGTCCTCGATTGTCAGATCTTCAGGCGCCACGATATCCGCCGAGGCGATTTCCCCTTCTTTGGGATGGGGGAGGTATCTGGATGGTATGTAAGCGATAAGATAGGCGATGGCCACGACAAAGATTGCGGCGAAAACAAACGGATTCCTCCCGACCTGATACCAGAATCCGTTCTTTTTTTCTTTATTCGAAGGAGAGCTGCTGTTGTTCGTCCTCTTAGGAGTGACTTCTGTGCCTTTGAAGAGTTCGATCTTCTTAAAGAATTTGGTGCTCATTTTTTTCTATGCGGTTTTTCCTCGGCTTCTCGATAAGCCTTGATGATTTTTTGGACGAGATGATGCCTTACAACGTCTTTTTCATTAAAATGAACGAACGATATCTCTTTGATCTTGTTGAGAATCTGCATGGCATGAACGACTCCGGATCTCTTGGGTTCCGGAAGGTCGATCTGTGTGATATCCGCGGTGATGACCACTCTGGAGTCGAACCCTGTCCGGGTCAATATCATCTTCATCTGTTCCTTAGTTGTATTTTGGGCTTCGTCAACGATGATGAAGGCACTGTTCAACGTCCGCCCCCTCATGTATGCCAGCGGTGCTATCTCTATAATGCCCTTATCGATGAGATTATTGGCCTGGTCTCTCTGGGTCAGCTCGAAGAGGGCATCGTAGAGAGGGCGTAGGTAGGGATTGATCTTCTGGTACATATCCCCCGGAAGAAAACCCAGTTTTTCACCCGCTTCGATGGCCGGTCGAGTGAGGACGATGCGGTTGACAACCTTGTCCTGGAGAAAAGATAAGGCCATGGCCATGGCCAAGTATGTTTTTCCCGTTCCGGCAGGGCCGATTCCGAAAACCAAATCCGAAGCTTTGATAGCCTTGATATAGGTCTGCTGGTTGAGACTCTTGGGTGTGACCGATTTCCGAGAGAGGGTGAGAGGTTCCGAAGAGAGAAACTCTTCCAGCCGGTGCGACAATCCTTCTTCGAGAAGGTCGAGTGCGATGTGGAAGTCGCCTTTGGTCAGAGAGTATCCTTTTTCTTCGAGCTCCTTGATTTTTTCGAAGTAAAATTTTGCAAATTTTACCTTTTTATCGGGCCCGTCGATCAGGAATGCATCCCCGCGGGCGGATAGGGAAATGCCCAGTCTTTTTTCGAGACTTTTGAGGTTTTTATCCAGCACGCCGGAAAAGGCAGTTTTGAGGGCAAAGGGGTGTTCGATTTTCTCCATTATCAGAAGGTTAGGCAGGGGATTTGTGTCATTCTGTACATTATAAACACCAAACGTTCCACTTTGTCAAGGTAGGCATCCGGCGATGATCTCTCGGCTTTTTTACTTCCCGTTATGAAAGGGGTGTTTGTTAGAGCCGGAATAGAATGTCTGAAATGCCTGAAATGATTTGCATTACAAGGCATTTTAAGTTATAAAAACACTCTAAGGTGAGACAATGAAAATGGATAAAGACGTCAATTATATCGTATCCGGACTGGAGCGCTCGGGCACATCCATGCTGATGCAGATACTGCATGCCGGCGGGATTCCCATGGCCTTCGATCACGATTCGAGACCTCCTGATGATGACAATCCCAAGGGTTACTTCGAGCTCGAAGGGGGCAAGATCATCAGCAAACTCATGAACCGGGAATTCCCCTTGGATCGATTCAAGGGAACGTTCGTCAAAATAACGGCCTATGGGCTCAAGTTTCTGCCTCCCGGAAAGTACAAGGTCATCTATTCTCAGAGGAACATCGAAGAGATCCTGGATTCTATGGAAAAAATGGCCAAGATCAAGGATGAAGAGCGCGATGAGACCAGGCGGGTCTTCACCAAATTGAATGATATGATCGTCAACCGGATCGACGCCCGGGAGGATATCGATGTCCTTCACGTGAGCTATAATGAAATCATGAAAAATCCTAAAGAAAACATCAAGAAGATTTATGATTTCCTCGGAGATGAGGACATCGATCTCGATACGATGATTTCGGCGGTGGATGAGAAACTTTACCGGAAACGGCGCCAGCCGGAATAAATGTGTTTGGAGGGCATGTCTGTTCGATAGAATGGATTTATGTTTTGTGAGCGCAAAGCTTGATCCCCACTTTACGGAGGAGATACATGGAAAAGGAGTCGGTTGATATTTCTATCCCTGCTGCCCTTTATGAGAAAGTGGAAGAAAAAATTAAGGGCTCCGATATCGGTTCAGTGCAGGACTACGTAGTGAAGGTCGTCCAGGAAAGCCTGCCTGCCACAGAGGAAAAAGAAGAGACCTTGAGCAAAGAGGAGGAAGATAAGGTCAAGGAACGGCTTAAAGCTCTCGGCTATATGGACTAGCCGCGCACATCTCTTTTTTCTCCCTTCCTCGGGCTTATTTAGACCTTAATGGACGCATATTTAGTGACCGGCGGTGCGGGTTTTATAGGATCGCATCTGGCTGAAGAATTGGTAAAAAGGGGCGGCACAGTCCGCATTCTTGATAATTTCCTGACGGGTAAAAAGGAAAACCTTTCCTCGTTTCAAGGCGACATTGAGCTCATCCGTGGAGATATCCGAGAGCCTGAGGTCTGCAGAAAAGCGGTTAAGGGAGTGGACTATGTGCTTCATCAGGCTGCTCTCCCGTCGGTTCCGCGCTCGATAAATGACCCGGCTTTGGCGAATTCCATAAATGTCGAAGGCACGCTGAATATTCTGACGGCTTCTAGGGATGAAGGCGTTCAAAAGTTTGTTTTCGCCTCATCCTCATCCGTTTATGGCGACGATCCTGCACTGCCCAAGAGCGAGGGGAACGAGGGATCGCAGCTCTCTCCGTATGCCGTGACCAAACTGGCAGGAGAGAAGTATTGCCTCGTATTCAATCATGTCTATGGGCTTCCGACCGCCTGCCTCAGGTATTTCAATGTATTCGGCCCCCGGCAGGATCCTCATTCTGAATATGCGGCCGTTATTCCCAATTTCGTCACCAAGCTCGGGGAGAAAAAGGCTCCTGTCATATACGGGGATGGGGAGCAGTCCAGAGACTTCACTTATATTGCAGATGTCGTCGAAGCCAATATCCTCGCCGCCAAATCTACCGGCCCGGGCGGTGTGTTCAATATCGGGTGCGGTTCGCGGACCACTGTGAATGCGCTGGCCGGGATTCTGGCTAAAATCATGAATGTAGAGATCGCACCTGTGCATGAAAACGAGAGGCCCGGAGATGTTCGGCACTCTTTTGCCGATATCTCTAGGGCAAAGAAAGAGCTCAAATACCTCCCGCGAGTCCGACTCGAGGAAGGACTTACCCGGACCGTCCAGTGGTTTTCAAGGCAAGTATAAAAGGTGGAGGACATGACTCTGGAGACAAAAATCAAAGACAAAAAAGCGCGTATCTGTGTCATCGGTTTGGGGTATGTGGGACTGCCCCTGATCAAGACATTCCTTAAAGCCGGATTCAGCGTGGTCGGTTTCGATATCGACGAGAGAAAAGTTCAGCTTCTCAATAGAGGGAAAAGCTACATCAAACACGTGACGGCCAAAGATCTTGGTCCTTTCAGGGCAAAGAAAAAATTTATCGCTACGACGGATCAGAGAATTCTGGCCAGGGTCGATGTGATCCTCATCTGTGTGCCCACGCCTCTCGACGCTCACAAAAACCCGGATTTGTCCTATGTGCTGAACACCACTAGGATTATTGCAAGTCACATGACAAAAGGACAGCTCATTGTTCTGGAAAGCACGACATATCCAGGGACTACGGAAGAAGAGATGCTTCCCATCCTGGAATCCAAAGGGCTTAAAGTGGGCCGGGATTTTTACCTGGCCTATTCTCCCGAGCGGGAGAATCCCGGTGATGAAGTTTTCACGACGGCGAAGATTCCCAAGGTCGTGGGCGGCGTGACAAAGGATTGTCTTCGTGTCGCGAAAGCACTCTACGACCGCATTGTTGTGCGGACGGTTCCGGTCAGCGGGCCCAGAGTCGCCGAAGCAACAAAGCTCTTGGAGAACATATTCCGTTCGGTCAACATCGCTCTTGTCAATGAGATGAAGATGATTTTTGACCGGATGGACATCGATATTTGGGAAGTGATCGCAGCCTCGTCGACAAAACCTTTCGGCTTTATGCCCTTTTCTCCGGGCCCGGGTTACGGAGGCCACTGTATTCCCGTCGATCCCTTTTACCTGACATGGAAGGCCAAGGAGGTCGACTATCCCACCCGGTTTATCGAGCTGGCCGGAGAAATCAACACTCTCATGCCCTACTATGTGGTCTCCAAGACGGTTGATGAGCTGAATGAAAGAGGAAAAGTCATCAGGGGAGCCAAGGTGTTGATCCTGGGGGTCGCCTACAAAAAGGACCTGGACGACCAGAGGGAGTCGCCCTCACTCAAGATCATCAGCCTCCTCCGGGACAGAGGGGCCAAGGTCGATTACAATGACCCCCATGTCCCTCATACCTCGGGTCATAGGGATTATCCGGGATTGAAGATGAGCTCAGTGAAGTTGAGCGAAGATAAGATCCGAATGTACGATGCCGTCATCATCGCTACCAACCATTCGGAATACGATTACGACTGGATCGTCCGAAACTCGTTTCTCGTCGTGGACACGCGAAACGCCGTCAAGAAAAAATATAAAAATGTCATAAAAGCATAAGGAAAAGGGGACGTCCATGAAAATCGGAGTGATCGGAACAGGCTATGTGGGATTGGTGTCGGCCGTATGCTTGGCGGATTTGGGCCACACTGTCCTGGGAACGGATGTAGATCGGGATAAGGTCGACAAAGCGAACCAGGGGATCTCCCACATCTACGAACCTGGATTAGAGGAGTTGCTGAAGGCGAATTTGAAAAGAGGGAACCTGTCCTTCAGTCATGACCTGGACAAGACGATACAGGCTTCCGACGTTCTGTTTGTCTGCGTGAACACACCGCAGCGTGAGGACGGCAGTGCGGATATGTGTTATGTCGAGGGGACTTCGCGGCAAATTGCGGAAAACCTGAATAAGTACAAGCTGATCGTCGAGAAAAGCACGGTTCCCGTCAAAACTTCCATGTGGATCAAAAGAACCGTCAGCCTGTACAAGAAAAGCGATGCCGATTTTGATGTGGCTTCCAACCCGGAATTCCTGAGGGAAGGCTCTGCCGTCGATGATTTCATGAATCCGGATCGCGTGATCATCGGAGTGGAAAGTGAAAAAGCCAGGGATTTGCTGGTGAAGATATACGTGAAGTACAGCGATAAGATACTCGTGACCAACATCGATACAGCCGAGCTCATCAAACACGCTTCCAACTCTTTCCTGGCGATGAAGATATCCTACATCAACCTCATGTCCGAGCTCTGTGAAAAGACGGATGCCGACATAGAATCGGTTGCCCAGGGAATGGGACTCGACCTCCGGATCGGACCCAGGTTTTTAAAGGCGGGATTGGGTTATGGCGGCTCCTGCTTTCCTAAGGATGTCCGGGCGCTTATCAGGATCGGGGAGGACCTGGGTGTCAATCTCGCATTGCTGAAAGAAGTGGACCGGATCAACACCGCCAGGATCGACAGCTTTATCGAAAAGGTCAAAAAGGCACTGTGGATCATCAAAGATAAAAAGATTGCTGTGTTGGGTTTGTCTTTCAAGCCGGAAACGGATGATATCCGGAACGCACCCAGCATCAATATCATTAGAGAGCTTCAAAAAGAAGGGGCGATGCTGCGGCTCTATGATCCTGAAGCCATGTCTCACATGAAATCCGTATTTCCTGAAAATGCACCCGGTATCGCCTATACGGAAAATCCCTACGATGCCGTCAGGGAAGCCAACGCCACTTTGATCGTCACGGAGTGGGAAGAGCTCAGGAATATGGATTTGAATCAAGTCAAAGATCTGATGGACAATCCCATCCTTATCGACGGACGCAATATTTTCGAGCCGGAGGCAGTGCGCAAGCTGGGATTTGAATACTACTCTGTCGGCCGCAAGTAAAATTATATACAAAGTTCCCGATAGATTGCGGCGGTTGCGGCTGCGATTTCGCTCCAGCTTTGCTTCTGATGCAAGTCCTGCCGTGCTGCGAGGCCCAGTTTTAGTGCGAGTTCCGGATGCCGGATCAAGTGAAGAAGTTTTTTCCGTAGATCAAAGGGATCGTCCGTTTTGAAAAGAACCCCGTCGGTTTCATCTCGTATGGCATCGGCATGGGGCGGGATATCGCTGGTCAGGCAGCAGAGGCCGTAGCTCCGTGCTTCCAAGAGAACGATCGGATAACCTTCCAGATGGGATGGGAGGGAAAAAATAAGGGCGTTGCTCAAGAGTTCCTCTTTTTCCTCTCCAGTGACATACCCGATGAAAACGATTCTCTGTTCGTTTCGGCTCATCTCTTGCAGTTTCCTCACGTAACCGGGTGTGGCGCTCGAGCCGCCTGCTATGATCAGTTTTATGCCTCGGTCTTGGGGGGGTAACTGCTCTAAGACATCCTGGAAGGCGTCTATGAGCCAATCCACACGCTTCTCAGGAGTGAGGCGGCCCATGAACAGGACGAAATCTCTTCCCTCTAAGCCGTACTTCTCCGTGATGATCTGCGGAGCTCGCGGTTTCGAGGGATCGATCCCATGGGGGATGTGGATGGTTTCCGCATTGTAGGTGTCTCTGACATATTTTTGAAGATCTTTGGAGACGACCAGGGTTCGAAGGGGAACCTTTGCGGCAATTTTTTCTCCCATTTTGAGGAGTATTTTTGCCGGCTTCCCCCATTTTTCCGTGTCCCAATCGAGTCTGTGGATCGTCGTCACGACGTTTTTTCGGAATGCCCGGGGAATGAGAGAGAAAAAGGCCGGGCCGATTCCGTGGTAATGGATGATATCATAGTCTACGAACAGCGAATGGACGGAACAAAAAAAGCTGTGGATGCTGGCGTCGGCGTGTTTGCTCCGGATTGTCGGAATGTGAACCAAACGCACGCCTTTGTAGGTATTCATCCCTTTTTCGGTGTACCAGTTTCGAACGTAAACCGTGACGTCATGGCCTAAGGCTGCCAGTTCCGTGCTCAGCCTGTCCACATGGTACTCCACACCTCCGAACGTTGCGGGAATTCCTTTTTGACCGATAAAAGCGATCTTCATTTCCTTCCAGTCCGGAGTGTCGTCCATTTGTTCTTGAGCACCCAAAGAGTTGGCTTCAGAAGCCGTTTCTTCATGGCAGGGCTGGCAGTGCCGATCATCCAGCAGTTTTTAGGACAATTTGCGGCGCTCTCTCTTACGGTTTGCGCTTTCTCTGAGTGCCAAATTTCGCTGAAGGTCTTTTTATGAAGATTTCCCATACTTCCCCACCAGATATTCTCCTCCATACCATTGCAGGGCATGATCTCCCCGTATGGGTCGAGAAAAAAAACGTCTGTTCCCGCCGGACAGGGCAAAAGCCTGGGATTCCCTTGGATATAATGGATCAATCCTTGATTGAAGTATGCTCTATACCAGTTTTTCACTCTCCATGTTTTCAGCAGCTCTTGACTCAATTCAGAAAAACTTTGGATGACATCACCGGGATTTTTGATTTCATTGTCCGATGTGTGGAAATAGTAAGAGTTGTGCACTGCGGCCGTTGCAAATTCCACTTTAAGATATTTAGCGAGATAATAGAGCTCGAGCAGGTCCTCGGCATTTCTGTCTGAGACTGTGATACCAAAGCCAATATCCTTCATGCCCAGTCTTTTGAGCCCGAGAAGAGTCCTGAGCCCGTGGTCGAATCCATCTTTCATTCCACGCAACTCATCATTGGTTGCCGGGAGTCCCTCTATGCTGATCCTGATACCCACATGCCCTCTACTTTTTGCCAGATCGAGAATTTTATCCGTTAGATAGCCGTTGGTGGATATCACGATCCGTTTTGCTTTTTTCTGGACGATAGCTATGATCTCATCAAGATCATCCCTGAGGAAGGGTTCGCCTCCGGTGACGTTGCAGATGGAGAGCCTAGGCAGCTTATTCAGGAGTGACGGGCTGAACTCATCTTCTTTGTTTGAAGGATACTTCCAAGTATGGCACATATGGCATTTGTTGATGCATCGATATGTCGTGATTATTGCTGCTTCCATTCTATTCCTTTTTGTCTATAGCATACCGGTAGATATTCATCAATTCCCGGTAGTGTGTCTCCGGATTGCAGTGCTGCTCGACAAAACGTCGGGCATTTACGCCCATGCGAACGATTTTTTCAGAATCCTCCAGCAAACTCGAAATTTTTTTTCTGAGGTCTTCGGCATTCCCCGGCTCGAAAGTCAGCCCGGTTTCATCATCCGTGATCAACTCGGGTATCCCTCCGATCCTTGAGCCGATCACCGGCTTTCCAAAGGCAAAAGCTTCGATGACGGCCAGGGGATTGTTCTCATACCATTCCGAGGGGAGGATCACAAACATCGTTTTTTGAATCTCCTGTTTCATACGGCTTTGGGATACATGGCCGCAGAGAGAAACGTTGTCGATGCCCTCTCTCCGAAGTGTCAGCTCCAGGTTCCGTTTTTCGGGACCGTCCCCGAATATCTTGCATTTTACAGGCAATCCTTTCACGGCCCGGACCAGTGTTTTTATCCCTTTTTCGTTGGAGAGGCGGCCGAAATAGATAACGGTTTTTTCCTCCCACCCTTTGGCCGGCAAGATGTCATCTGTGGCGACACTGTTCGGCAGATGGAAAACGTCTCCCCTGAAACCCATATCGCTGATTTTGGCTTTCAGGAACCTGCTGGGACTTATGAAGGCGTCCACATGACGGAAAATCCTCAAAACAGAGTGGTGGAGATACATTTCAAGGCTGTTCAGAAAACTTTTTGCACGGGAATCCTTGCTGCAGCGTCTGAGCGTACAATGGTAGTATTTTTTATCCCGGCACCGTTCACAGATTTTCCCTCTGCTCAGAAGCGTGTAAACAGGACAAACTACTTTATAATCGTGAAGAGTCTGAACGACCGGAAGATGGAATGCCTTGATAGCGGTCAGGATCGATGGGGAGATCTGATGATGGATGTTGTGGAGATGAACGAGATCGGGAGTTTCCTCCCGGATGAGCTGCGTCATCTTTTTGTGCGCTTCACGTGAATACAAAATCCTGGCCGAAACCCTCAATTTGTTTTTAATACTACCTGCTTCTTCGAAATCGACTCCTGAGACGAAATGCTCTGCATACCGGGATTTGCGGTTATCGGGATGGGACATAGAGAAAAAAATGACGGAGTGTCCGTTCGCTTGAAGGAGTTCGGCCGTGTCGAAGAAACACTTTTCCGAACCGCCTTTCAAGAAGAAGAATTTATTGACGAGAAGAATCTTCATGGCTATCCTGTTGCAGAAACGGCCGGATCACAGATGTGAGGTCGGCCTCGATCGCGTTTCGCATATCCAGAACTGTCTGTCGCATGTGCTTGCGGATTTCCTCCGCATGATTGAGGATCTCTTCGCCCAGGTCGATTATCCTCTTTGGATGGAAATCGGATATATTGATATCGAATCGTTCGAGTCCCAGGGTTTTCATGATACCGGATGATTTTTGCTGGTAGGAAATGGAGATGACGGGAGTGCCGGCGATCAGCGCGAAAATGGCGGAGTGAAACCGCGTTGCGATCAGAAAATCCGCTTGGCTGAGAAGAGCCATGATGGCGTGCGGATCGGCAGCCTCCGGTAAATCCACCAAGCGGAAATTTTCTGCGGGCAGGATCTCTTTCAGGCTTCTTTTGAGCTTGTTGGTGATGATCCGGTCGTCCTCGAAAGAACCGGGGCCCCGGGATTGACAGAAAAGAACCACGGAGCCGTTCCATTCCTCATAAACCGATCGGCATGTCTCCTTTAAATTTTCCAGATAGGCATCGTGTTTTTCGGCTCGAGATTTGGCATCCTTTCCTTCCGGAAAATCCCACTGCCTTAAGGTCATGGCGATGATTGGCTTTTTCAGTTGGAGCGAGCCGGGAGATTGCGTATCTGTGTCACGATCCTCAAAATCGAGAAGAAAAGCCATGTCGGGACAGATCCGGAGAGCGTCCGTCTTCCCCAGAATTTGCTTTAAATACCCGGCGGAAAGTTCTTCTCTGGCATAGATCCGGATAACGGACTCTCCTTCGAGGATATCCCTTATGAGCCGGACAGCTGTTCCGCTTCGGAGCGGATCGAAGCTCTGAGGAAAAAAGATGACCGGTTTCCTTCGGAGGGTGGCGAGCTTGATATGAAGGTAGTTTTGGAGGAACATCGGACCCGGCAGGAACCTCCGGTGCGACCAAAAATATCCACCGCCGCTGCTGATCACCAGGTTGCTGTGTTTTATTTCCCGCATAAAGGCGATTTTCGATCGGATGTTAAAGAGATTTTTAAGGCATTCCCGGATTTTTTCTCCTGCTCCGGAGTAGATGCTCGGAGCCGGAATTAAGGGAGGCAGCAGCTTGACATCCAGAGGAGAGTAAATTTTATCGTCCAAACGCGGCGTCCTCGATGACAGGGATATCTGGAGAGAAGGGAAGTGCTTCTTAAGGAACCGGATCTGCGCCAGGACGATACCGGTATCTCCGGAATTCAATACGGAGTGGGTGTTGACGATGAATGCTTTCATTCGCTCTGCATCCTCAACAGCGACAGTTCGGATTCACGAACCCCTCTCATGATGATCTCGCTTTTGAGATAACGGCCCTAACTTTGCCCGAAGCATCAGGCGGCAAGTGATCGACGGTTCGGATCTCTACGACAGTGTCTTCCTTGATATGTGTGCTGATTCTCTGCTGGAGCGCTGGAATCGTCCGGGGTGAATAATCGGGTGACGGAACGATCAATATGGTGATTCTCCCCACGGAATCTTGATGGATCCGCCAATGTGCGATTCCTTCGACGGGTTTCATGATGCCGAAGAAAAACATCGGCGACAGCTTGTTTCCCGAGGGAAGGACGACAAACGCATCGTCTCTTCCTTCTATGATTTTCATAAGAGGTAGCTGGCGTCCGCAGGCCGAGTCCTCGTCGCTCGCGGATCCAACATCTTCTAGATCGTAGCGGATGATGGGCATAGCATAGGAATGGAGGTTGGTGACGATGATTCGACCTTGATCGCTTCCAGGGCCGAATTCTTGATTCTTAAGGAATTCCACGGCAACCGTATCCATATTGATGTGGTATCCTTTGCATACGGGACACTCCCAGGCGATACAGCCCGCTTCCGCTGAACCGTATAGGTCGACGAGTTTTGTCTTGAATACCGCCTGCACCAGCTCTCTGCACTCTTGATCCACGAGGTCGGACACCCCGAAAACAAACCGGAGAAGGGGGTGCGCCGATGCATTTTTTTGTACGTGCTGAGCCAGGAGTTTAAGGCTGCCCGAATACCCGTAGAGGAAGTCCGGATTGTAAGTATTCATCAGGTCGAGCCAATCCTGCGGTTTATTAAAGACGGAGACGGCACGCGTTTTCCATAGTCCCAAATAATTGTACCAGGTCTTCCCGGTCGAAATGTTATGAGGGCCCGTTATTTCCATTTTTTTGTACCAGGGTTTTACGCCATGTGCCAGGAGCGGCCGAATCCAGTTCATGTTCAGCCGTGAAAAATCGCTCTTTTCATAGATGAGCCGGAGCGGGGTTCCGGAGGATCCGCTGGTCGTGATCCGGATGCATTTCGATGGGTTGTGAATCCGTGAGATCATAGAGTCCGGCTGTGCGTCCTGAATATGTTTTTTCGTAGTGATCGGGATTTTCGACAAATCTTCGACCTGATCGATGTCCTCAGGCTTGATTAGGACCGAGTCGAAGAGCTTTCTGTAAAAAGGGACATGAGTGTAAGCATGGTGTATGAGTTTCCGGATCTTTTGATCCTGAAGTTCCTTTAGCCTGGCATAGGGTTTCCACTGGTTCTTGATCATGCTGAAGAGGAATTTGACCTGATGCGCTATCATATGCGTCCTCATTTAGTCAACAGAAACCCGATATACTTCAGCAGGTCTTTTTCCAGCTCGATCCTGTTGAAGGTGTTGGGGGGGCACGTCCTGCATTTTTTTTCGATAAGTTCTTTTTTTCGGTAGCTCAGATTTTCCGGATCAAAGTAAAGTGCTTCTGCCGATCGCTCCCGGCAATTTCCTATGGGTCGACTGTCCTTGCAGTAGTACAGTGTTCCCTCCGAGCCCAATATAACTCCTCCCATAGCATAATGACAGGAGATTCTTCTCTTCTTGTCGAGCTCTATCATATCGGCAAGCTGCCTGTACCGGTACGCATGTTGATTGAACAGAGATTTGTTCTTGGCCAACGATCTCAAAAACTTGAGCAGATCTTTCTTTTTATGGGTCCGGATCGCACTCATGACATTCGTATCCAAATTATGGAAGCGATCCCGAACTTCACCCAAGGTAAAATTGACGGGTATGTTTTCTTCCCGGCTCCACTGCAGCATGTCGTGCAGGTGATCGATGTTCGTATCCGTTATGACGCAGTTGACACCGAGGTAAAAAGGAAGGGATTCTTGCATTTTTTTGAGTGCTCTGAGTGTTTCCAGAACCTTGGGATAGGCGTTCGGAACTCCGACGATTTCATCGAATACACTCCCCAGAGCGTGCAATGAGATGCTGACTGAAAAGCGAATGTCCCTATCCCGGCAAATGCGGCTTATCTCTGCGACATTGGCCGAAGCCCGTTGAACCGGCAATCCGTTGGAATTCATGGTGATAGTCCGGAGACGCGGGAATTTTTCTGCGAACAGTTCTACCATCTTCGGCAGATCTTGCCTTAGATTGGGCTCTCCGCCGTTCACATTGATGAATTCGAGCCGGGTGAAGAGAGGATCGGCCAGAATCGAGCCCCATTCGCTCAAAGAAAGCTCTGTGTCATGCGCCTTCTTGTCATCCATTTTCCATATTTCACACATTTGACACCGCATTTGGCACATGTAAGTGACGTAGATGCACATGGCGTTGGGCCGAGGGGGCTTGGCAGATGCCCGTCGCAGGTTGTATTTCAAGAAATTGCCTGCAATTCTCTGAGGCGATGATATCGTCCGCAGAGAGCGGATTTTTTTAAGTTCTTCTTTTTTTGTCTTCATTTATGGCGATTCCGGGGCGGTGACTTCTGCTGTCGGGTTTGAAATACCGTGTTCATGTCTTTTTATGATGTTCGCAATTCCGAAGCCGGCGAACATGAATAAGATGGGAAACACGGGGAGCGAGAATCTAGAGAGTGCATAGATAGGGATGTGAGCTAGATAGAAATAGAGGAGCGTAACCGAAAACGGGGCGTAGGACAGGCCGGCCTTGTGTGCCGAACGGAAGCCGAAGACCGCCAAAGAGATCAAAATGATCATGTATGCGGCAATCCCCACCGTTTTCAGGCTCATCAATCGAGTGGAAAAATCGGGATAAACCCAAAAAAGATAGGCGCGGTGGAGTATTCTCCTTGCATATGCCGTTGGGTCTCTTAGGATGTTCTTGACCGCTTTATTTCTAAGCGCGTTGTCCTCTTTGATGCTGTAGGGGAGGGAAGGGTATTTTTCGTTGATTTCCCGCAGCCGGTTCAACTCTTCCATTCGAAAATCTTTCGAATAGTCGATGATTGTCCCGAGATACAGCATTTTTCCCCCGCGGGTCGAAAAAAACACCCTGCCTTCAAGGAGATAATTTCGGACGAAGAGGGGTAGGACAAGTAGAAGAAATCCCAGAGAGAGCAAACCCGCTTTGGAGAAGGCCGTCTTCCTCGACTTCCAGAAATAAAGGCCGACGGCCGCACCAGGAAAAAGTAGTGTGATCGGGCGGGTAAGCGTCAGCATTCCCAGCAAGATGCCTGATAGAAATGCCGCTGATTTAGATTTGAAGGAAGACAGAAAAATATAAATAAAGATAAGCAGAAGCAGTACGTAAAGGGTTTCCGTAAGAGGACGGGACACGATACCGATCATTTTGAAATAAACGGCGTAGAACGCAGCCCCAAGAAGTGCGGCTGTCCTGTCCTTAAAAAATTGTAAGGAAATGAAAAATATCAGGAGGCAGGATAGGGTGTCCAGAACGGATTGGACAATTTGGAGTTTCCAGATCTCGGTTCCCCAGGCTTTATAAACCAGGACAAGAAAATACACGTAGAGGGGCAGCCGCTCGAGGTTTATGCGCTGGGAGTCATCCACATAGCCCTTTCCCGCCAGGATATTCCTGGCAATGGCATCATAGGGTTCTACTGCCAGTTCCCCCTTAACTGTCCACCCCATCTCCTCTCCCTTTTTTTCGATCATTCTGGGATAGACGACGAGGCAGAAGGAAAGCCTTAAGAAAAGAGAGAGAATCAGGATCAGGAGGAGCAGATTGCGGGTGTTGGTGTGTCTCTTAATTTTAGGAGTTACCGTATTGCGATGCGTCATGCTGTGCCGATTCAATCATCAATATAACCCAGGCTTTTGAGCAAGGCCTTCAATCGTTTCTGTTTTTTTTCATCGATTTTGGGTTTGACGTGTTCGATAGAGTCGATGGTCCGGTTCAAAGTCTCATACAAAGTCTTCGCTTTCTCGGAATCCTTGTTGAAAAGGTCGGTGTTCTCTCCTGGATCATTGATGATGTCGTACATTTCCAGTCCGCCTTTCCTTCCGACAATGAGTTTCGTTCCCTCGGAAATAATCGTTCTGAGAAATGCGTTGTTGGCGTCATCCCAGAATTCGGCGATGACATCCGCGGCTTCGCCGTCCGAGAGAAGGTCCCGGCCTTGAATATTTTTGGGGATGAGGCGGGATAATCCTAATATAGAGAGGATGGTAGGGAAGACATCGATTTGCGACATATATCTTTTTTCAATCCCGGGCTCCAATTTTTCAGGCAGCCAAAGTATCAGGGGAATTTTCAATCCCGGGTTGTATAGCTTGGAGATAACGTGCCCGATGGATCCGTGCTCTCCCAGATATTCACCGTGATCCGCGGTAATCACGATGAGCGTATTCTCAAGCTGGTCTGCCTTCTTCAGGGCCCGGATCAGGTTCCCTATCTGTTCGTCGACATAGCGAATGTTGCTGTCGTACAGCCTGTGGAGGTAAGCGAGGTCGCTTTCGGTGAATTTCGACAGCAGGACCGGTAATTCCTCTCTCGTTCTGATCTCATTGTTTGCAAATTTTTGCATCAAGGGAAGGTTGACTTTATCGAGGTCCAGGGATTCGATGAATTCGGAAAAATAAGGCTCTTTGGGACTATAGGGGCTGTGGACGTCCAACAAATTCACGAAGACCAGGTGAGGCACTTTGAGTTCGTGGCAGTGATCCACCCATTTTTCGGTGAAATCGAGGATGTCGTCGGCGAGGGAGTCTTCCGTCATGAATTTCTGCCATAGCCTGACCAGCGTCAAAGAGACTTTATCTTCATTTTCAAACCCCAACACCAGGTCAAATCCCCTGTCCAGTCCGTAGCCTTCGCCCAGCAGCGGGTTGTTGCATATGCTGATGGAATGATAACCGTTCTGGGATAATATTTCAGGGAGGGCGGGAATATCCTCCCTTAAAACGGATAGAATAGAATAGGCCCCATGAGATGATGGATAGAGGCCTGTAAAAAGGGAGGCGTGTGTGGGCACCGACCAGTTGGAGGCCGCAAAAGAAGATTGGAACAGAATTCCCTGCTCGGCCAGAGCATCGATATTGGGCGAAGTGGGCAGCGGATAGCCGTAACAGGAGAGATGGTCGGCTCGCAAGGCATCGATGACAATAAGAATGATGTTGGGGAAGTCTTTGCCGGATCCGGGTTTTTTGGATTGGATCAGACGTTTTTCCGATCCGGATGCAATCTGTAAGAAGAGAGCGAAAAGAAGAAATAGGGAAGCCGGAATCAGCAATACCTTGAAAAATCTCATTCTCTGCAAACGGCTTACGGAATGGGACCGGGACAAAAGCTTTTTCAGGATAATGTACACGAATGCAGCTGACAAGAATGAGACTATAAGCCCGAGAAAGACGCGAAACAGGGTCTCGAACGATCCTTTGTGTGCTCCGCCATAGGGGATAATATCCATTAGGTAAAAGAATATCTCGGTAAAAATCCCGCCGCCCAAAAAGACAGCGAAATAAAAGGCGAATATGCGGCCTTTCGGATGTGTTTTTTTCCTGAAAAATACGACGTACAGAACTCCAGAAACGAAAAATCCCAGAACGGCACCCACAGAGCAGTAGATGAGGATGGCTTTCAACAAAAAAGGGAAATCAACGAGGAAAGGGCCAACTTTGAAAATGAGATAAACCGATTCAAGATACGCCAACAGGAATCCTATGGAAAAGCCGGCGCAAAGGCCCGGAATGAGGTGAAAAAGCGACCTTTTCGTCGTGGGCACTGTGGTAGGTTTCATAACATTCCCTCTAAAATTTATTTGTAAGGAAAACGAGTCTATTCATAAATCGCTTGGGATACTTTTGCCAGGCCGATTTTTCTTAGTGCCCTCAGGAAGAAAGCCGGGACGTAGTAATCCAAAGGATACCGGAAAAATCTTTTTTGCCATCTCAACAGGGCGATACCCCTTAGAAGTCTGGCAAGAGCCGGCATTGGGAGCCGCTTGAAATCTTTCCTGATCAGAGTCCTGTAAAACCCTATGAACTTGATGCGCCTGTCCATGTAGGGCGCCATCTTCATCCTTTGGGCCCAGAACTGTGACCATCCCTCTAGTGTCTTCGGGGGCCTGAAACCATTCTCTACGGCTTTCTCGTGGAGAAACGCCCCGGGCCACGGTGCGTAAATGCCGACCGACGACACGGTGACATGCTCGCTGGATCTTTCCAGTTCATCGATTAAATTCAGGGTTTGGAGGACGTCATCCCAGCTTTCCCCTGGTATGCCCACCATGAAGTTGAGCAGGTTCTTGATTTTGTATTGCGAGCAAAGTTCGATCGCTTCTCTGATTTGCTCTACGGTAATGTCTTTTTTCATCAAATCCAGGATTCTCTGGGATCCGGATTCGGCCCCGATCCTCAATTCGAAGCACTGATTCGCTGCAAGCTCTCTGATGAAGCCTTCGCCCCATTTGGCTATGTAATCCGCCCTGATCGAACAGGACCAGGGCATGTTTATGTTCCTTATGATTTCCAGAGCTCTGTTACGGCTGGCGAAAAAATTATCGTCTTCGAAGATCAGGGCGGATACTCCAAGCTGTTTGAGGTTTTCGACTTCTTTTACGACTTTGCTCACCGATTGCGCCCTAAAAGTTCTTTTGTTGACGGATTGGTTGTAGCAGTATCCGCACCGCCAGGGACACCCTCTGCTTGTGATGACAGCGGCCATCTTCTGCGCTGAAATCTTCGATCCTATCTGTGTGTAAAAGTGCTTCTCCGAGAGTAGGTACTTTTCGATATCCACCAAATCCCATGCCGGTGAGTAATCATCGAGATTTTTAATGAAAGGCCGCCGTTCGTTGATAATCACCCGTCCGTCCCGTTTAAAACCGATGCCCATGATCTTACTGAGCCCATCGGCATTCAGGTTCTGCCGGGACAGCAGGGCCGCAAGCTCTAGAATGGTTTCTTCCCCTTCGCCGATCGCGACGATGTCGACAAAGTCATGTCGCAAAGTTTCCTCGGGAAAAATGGTCGGATGCACCCCACCCCATATCACCGGGACACCGCATTGCTTTTTAATATCCATAGAGGCTTTTTTAGCCATATGGAGTGGGGAGGTCGTGAAATTCGAGAAACCGACGAAGATCGGTTTTTCCTTTTCCACTTTTCGGACGAGGTTTTGGACCGCATCTTTTGTCCCTAGTTCATGGTAGAGAGCCACCGAGTAGCCTTTTTTCATGAGGGCATCTGCCAAGTACAAAATGCCGAACGGAGGGGCAGCGATGTCCGCCGAGTGTTGAGGCTCGAGCTTAGCCAGTATTATATCGGTCATTTCTTTCCGGTTTTATCCAGATTGTCGCCTTCCCGGTTTTTCCCTGGTCGAGCGGCGGCTGAGATTGCCTCTTTGATCCTGCTTAAGACGGTTTTGTCTTCTTCCTGGAGGCCGAGAATGACAATGAAGACCGTATATGTGCTGAAGAACACAAAACATAGAACAGCTATTGAGAGGGGATTATATCCGTTGAAAATCGACTCTGTCAATAAAAAGAGGATTGCAGCTGAGAGGGTACCTGCGAGTACGGGCTTTAAAAAATCCGCACGGTAGGGTTGAATTTTCAAAATGAGCCGCACTTGCAGCAGTTCCATTATGTTAAAAAGTGCGATGGATGTGAATGTGGCCAGGGCCGCTCCTTTCATCCCGTAGGATGGGATGAAAACAATGTTGAGGACGATGTTGACGATGACAACGAAAATCATGTTGAGCAGATGCAGTTTCTGC
Organism: Candidatus Aminicenantota bacterium; assembly: GCA_016926925.1. The sequence goes on along the minus strand of JAFGNQ010000366.1, from coordinate 18,879 downwards.
CTCCCGGTCATTATGATCATCTGTCCGGCGGAGCCCACGGCTGAATGGACGATCCATGCCAGGCTCAGAAGTATCAGGCTCCCTGACCCCACTCTGAACTCATGTCCGAAGATTCCGAGGATGTGCTCGGAGAGCAGGATCACAGCCAAAAGTAGCGGGAAGCTGAAGGAGAATATCCACTTGGCAACTGTTTGGAAGTAGCTCCTCAGCTTGTCGAATTCCTTCCTGTTGAACAAACCGGATATGATGGGAGCAAAAATAGATCCGAAAGATGTGCTGATCAAGCTGCCGAGCAGAGCCGTTCTTTGGGCGGCCCCGTAGATGCCGACTTCTTCAGCCGTCCGGAAGTAACCGAGCATCAATGTATCCGTCCAGAGCACGACCAGACCGAAGAACTGGACGAAAAGCAGAGGCAGTGAAAAATTCAGTAGTTTTCGAGTTTCCCGGATTGTCGCCACACTTTTTTTTGCGACATCGGGGAACACTTTCTTTAGGTAAGAGGATGAGATTGCGGTTGCGAGAAGGATCGGGATGATATAAGCCAGCACGATCCCGTACAGTTTCCATGTCAGCAGCGACAGAATGAGAACCAGAATGATTCTTACGGAGGGTTCGAAGATTTCTCTTACGAGAATTTTATATTTCATTATCTTGAAACCCTGCGTTCCGAACAGGAAAAGAGTCGTCAGTGTAGCAAAGGGTATGGCGGCAGCAAAAAGCCGCATTACGGGAGCGAGCTCCGGAGCATGGAATACGGATGTGGCCATAGGTCCCGAAAACAGGAATAACGAAGCGCTTATGACTATGCTCGCAAAAAAGCCTAGGTTTCTTGAGTCGGTGATGACGCCTTTGGTTCTGGCCGGGTCGTTTTCTCCGTGAAAAATAGGGATGAACCTTAAAAGGCCGTTGGGAAGGCCTAATTCCGCGATCATGCCGGCAATTTTATAGGCTGCGAAACCGAGGGTGAAAAGTCCGAAAAGCTCCGGCCCCAAATTCCGCGCAGCCATGATTTGAAAAACATACCGCAAACCGGATCCGATGAGCGTCCCGCTGAACACGATCCCTGCACCTTTGGCAATCACCAGAATATCATTTTCGCGAGAGCTGAAATTTTTCTTGGACATCGCGGTTTTCTTTTGCTTATATTAATCACTTAATATTAAAAATGGAAGATTAGGAAAACAGAAATTCGGAAAACGGTGAATGAACCGACTAAATTACTAGGAGAGTGCTCAGAGTAGAACCTGGATCATTTCGGTGAATCTAACTCCGGGTTTTGAACCAATCGAAAAAGGAGGAATGTCATGCAGAAAAAAATCAAATGTTTAATTGTCGCGGCCATCGCAGGATTCATGTTGTCCGTGATGGTCGGCATCACTGCCGGTGCCGACCAGAGGGGTCCGCAAAGCCGGATTGCGCAGGTCTTTTTTGACTCCGGAAGCATCCACATCCAACCGAGGTTGGCCTATACCAGCCTCGACTTGAGCGTCTCCTGTCCCGACGGGAATGTTTATCAGGCAAATTTCACAGGAGGGGGCTCTGTGTCGTATTCTATCCCAGGTCCCTTCATGGATGGGACGTATACCTATGAGCTTCGCATGGGTCTCTTCCAGGAGAAAGGGGTGCGATCCGAGGAATCCGAATCCGGATTCGAGCCGAAGAAGCTGGACACGAAAGATTACGTGCAGTCCGGGCATTTCGCTGTCCACGGAGGTGGTGTGGTTCAGAGCGTCAACTCCGAACCGGAGCCCGATCTCGGCATAGAAGACCAGGTCATCAACGATGATGTGATCATCATGGGCAGCCTGTCCGTCGGCTTCGACGGTGTGAACGGGGAGTCTTTTGGATTCGATACGATAAAAATGAAAGAGAACAACCTCCGGCTTTACTTCGAAGATACCAGCAACCTCGCCGGTTTTCCCTCTAATGACTGGAGGCTTGTCGCCAACGATTCTGCGAGCGGGGGTGCGAACTATTTTTCCATAGAGGACGCCACCGCCGGTGCTTCAATTTTCAAGATCGAAGCCGGAGCGCCGGCCAATTCCCTCTATGTGGAAGATTACGGCCGGGTAGGCCTGGGGACGTCGACTCCCGTTGTCGAGCTCCATATCAAAGATTCGGACACACCGACGACCCGGCTGGAGCAGGACTCATCCGGAGGATGGACGGCCCAGACTTGGGATTTAGCGGGAAATGAATCCAATTTTTTCATCAGGGATGCCACCAACGGATCCAAGCTTCCGTTCCGGATCCAGCCCAGCACTCCATCCAGCACTTTATGCCTCAAAAGCAACGGATACGTCGGAATAGGAACTTGGTCCCCTTCCACCAACCTGGAGCTGGAGGGAACGGGAGACAACGTCATTTTTTTGATCGACAGGACAGACGGGGCGAAAGTCTATTTTGCGGCTAAATCCAACCAGGTCAATTTCGGTTCCTACTCGATGCACCCGGTGAAGTTTACGGTGGGAGCCGGTGTCACCATGACGCTGAACACGAATGGAAGCTTGGACATGGCCAACGGAGCCACCTGCACCTCCGGGGGCGTGTGGACGGATGCCTCGAGCAGAAGCCTGAAAAACAACATAAGAGATTTGACCGGACCGGAGGCGTTTGAAGCCTTCAACGATCTCCATCCCGTGAAATTTCAATTCAAATCCGCTGAGGCGGAAGAGCATGTGGGATTTATAGCGGAAGATGTGCCGGATCTTGTAGCAGCCGGCGACAGAAAGGGATTGAGCCCCATGGATATCGTGGCTGTTTTAACCAAGGTCGTTCAAGAGCAGCAGCAGACTATTCAAGAACTCCAAGAGCGGATAGCCAAATTGGAGAAAGATTAAAAACCGGCCGGAATTTCGCATCGAGCATCTCGACCGGAGAAGTGAACGTCTCGAAGTCCTTTATTTCTCTGTCGAGACTGTGAAGACACCTGCGTTACCAAACTTCCGATTGACCGCCTCTTTTCCCCTGTGATATGTATAGGGGAAACATTTGTGCAGTAGTGGAGTGCGCGGATCCTATCCGGGCTCGATAAAAGGATTTATATGCTAAAAAGACTGCTGAACTTGAAAAAATACTTGAAGCCTTCGGATATCAGTCTGTTTTTAAAAACCCTGTACAGAAACAGAAAAATTATCCTTCAAATGGCCAAGGATGATTTCCGCAATCAGTTTTTAGGATCATTTCTTGGCGTTTTTTGGGCTTTCGTACAGCCGTTGGTTTTTGTTTTTGCCCTATGGTTTGTGTTCTCCCTTGGTTTGCGTCAGGCAAGAGGGAATGCGCCCGTTCCTTATGTGTTGTGGTTGATGGCCGGTATGTTCCTCTGGTTTTTCTTTTCTCAGAGTATTTTGAGAGGGACCGGTGCCATTTTGGAGAGCAGCTATTTGGTTAAAAATGTCAAGTTTCAAGTCAGTATACTACCCGTGATGAAAATCTTGTCGGCTCTGATCGTGCATGCCATATTCATCGTTCTGATGCTCGTTTTGTATTTAGCCAACGGCATATGGCCCAACCTCTATTGGTTTCAGATTATCTACTACCTGGCCGCCACCGTGTTCTTGGAAATCGGATTAGCCTGGATTTTTTCGTCGCTCACGGTTTTTGTCAAGGATGTCTCACAAATCGTCCAGATTATGGTTCGGATCGGATTCTGGTTGACTCCCGTCTTTTGGAGTATAGACAGGATGCCGTCCTCAGTTCAATTCATCCTCAAATTGAATCCCATGTATTACCTGGTTCAGGGATATCGTGATAGTCTGATCTATAAAACGGGCTTTTGGGAGCACCCTTATTTGACGCTCTATTTTTGGGTGGTGACTTTTCTCATCTTGGTTTTCGGGGGAATTGTTTTCAGGCGTTTGAGGCCGCACTTTGCGGATGTGTTATAGGATGGTTGTTTATGGGTGATCCTTCGATTCTCATCAGAAATTTATCCAAAGCCTACAAGCTCTACGACCGCCATATCGATAGGCTGAAGGAATCCCTTCACCCTGTCGGGAGAAAGTACCACCATCTCTTTTATGCCCTCAGGGATGTGACCTTCGAGGTCCCTCACGGCGAGATTTTAGGTGTTATCGGGCGTAACGGAGCTGGAAAGTCTACACTGCTCAAAATACTTGCCGGAGTCCTCACCCCGTCTTCAGGGCAGTTATCCGTCAATGGCAGGGTCTCCGCTTTGCTCGAGCTGGGAACGGGTTTCAATCCGGAGCTTACAGGTATAGAGAACATCTACCTTAACGGTGCTATAATGAGCTATTCCAGGAATGATATGGATGCCCGCCTGGACGATATTCTCTCCTTTGCGGATATCGGAGATTTTATCCATCAACCGCTACGGACCTATTCAAGCGGCATGAAATCGCGCCTGGGATTCGCCGTGGCCATCAATATCGATTCGGATATTCTCATTCTGGATGAAGTTCTTGCAGTCGGCGATGTTTTGTTCAAGAGGAAGTGCTATGCCAAGATGGAAGAATTGTTTCAAAAAGGGATGACTATCCTGTTCGCCTCGCACAGCATCGGGAATATTATTGAATTCTGCAGTCGGGTGATACTGATGGAGGAGGGTGAGCTCTTACTGGACGGTACCCCAAAGCTGGTCACCATGTACTACCAAAAACTGCTGTATGCTTCTCAGGAGAACCAGGATAAAATCAGGGATGAGATTCGGATTCTCAATGCAGATGAAGAAAGAAAAAAGGATTATGAAGAGGGCATTCAGCCGGGCGGAGAGGAAATTTTTGTCGAAAATCATGATGAGGACTACGTCCCCAAGCAGGCCCCCTTCCTTATTCCCGGTTTTGAGCCGAAAAGCCTGACCGAACACAGGCACTTCGATGTCGACATCCGTGATGTGCATATTCGGACTCTAGACGGACAAACGGTCAATGCACTGGTCATGAATGAAACGTACGAAATTTCCTATAATGTGCATTTCAACAAGGGAACGAAAAATGTCAAGTTTTCTATGTGGATACACAGCGAAAAAGGTCTCCCCATATCGGGGGTGACGATTCCATCGGATGCGGAACCGATGCTTCCGGTTGTCGAGGCCGGTGAGATTTATCAGGTCGTGCATGCTTTCAAATGCCTGTTGCTGCCCCGAAATTATTACATCAGCCTAGCTGTTGTTTGTTACTCGGACGAGTTGGAGAAGAGACCTTTGATACGCATCAATGATGCCTGTGTTTTTAAAGTGCAGCGGCAAAAACAAATCCCCAATTGGGGACTTGTCAACCTGGAACATAAAGGTGACATCAAAAAAATCAAATGAGGAAGCGCAACAGAATCAGAGTTTGCCGGAATACATCGATTTCGCCTCCTCTTCATTCATAATTCCATGCGCAGCTGTCTCATTTTAGGATCGGGAAGAAGCGGGACCAGTATGCTGGCCGGCATCCTGCACGATGCGGGCTACTTTTTAGGAGATAAGCTCTACTTACCAAGAGATACCAATCCCAAAGGCTTTTTTGAATGGAGGGAGATCAACCGGATCAATGAGCTGATTCTATCCGCTTACAGCGGGAAAAAGCGGTTTCATGATGCGCTGCTGCGTACGATTTTCAAGAAGCATACGGTGCGGAATCCGGGGAAAAACCAAAGGTGGCTCTTATCCCTTCAGCCTCACATCGACATCACGCATGCGGATGCGGAAACGCAAAAGCGAATCGACGGCGTGATCGCACGAGAGCCTTTTTGCTATAAAGATCCCCGGTTCAGCTACACGCTGCCGGTTTGGCGGCGGTTCCTCAAGCCTGACACGCCCTTGATCTGTATCTTCAGGGAGCCCAATATCACCGTGGAGAGCATCCTTAAAGAATGCCGAAGTGCGGAGTATTTGGCAGACCTTTTCATCAGGAGAAAAAACGCCTTCGCGGTTTGGGCCAATATGTACATGCATATTCTTTTTAAAAACCGGGAGGCCTCAAAAAATCTTCACTTTGTCCACTACAACCAGGTCTATGACAGGAGTGCCCTGCCTTCTTTGTCGCGTATTCTTGAGGTTGATCTTAAGGGGGATTTTGTGGACGATGATCTAAAAAGAAGCACTTCGGAGTCGGCCGTCCCGGATTATGTGTCCCATATATACGAGAGACTGTGTGGCTTGGCCGGCTACAAAGACATTTGATTTTCGGGCGCAGTCTTCGTAACATGTAGAGGATGTGCAGAAAATACAATCGGGATTGCTTCAATCCACTGCAATGATCGAAGTAAATTGCATCCATGAATTCCGGAGAGACTAAAAACAGCGCCGTCCTGAAACCCGGAGTTTCCGTCATCGTCTGCTGTTACAACAGCTCCGACGTTATCACCCCTACCGTAAAAGCCCTGTCCGAACAGATCATTCCCGAGGATACGGGATATGAAGTTATTCTGGTCGATAACAATTGCACGGACAATACCGTGGCTCTGGCCGAGCGGGCGTGGCAAAATTCCTGCTATCCTCTCCGCGTCATCCGGGAGAAAAAACCGGGCCAGATGCATGCCCGGATAACGGGGTTGAAGAATACACGGTATGAGATAACTCTTTTTGTCGACGACGACAATGTCTTGAATCGGGATTGGATGAAGAAGCTGTCCCGGCTCTACAAAGAGAATTCCCGGATCGGTGCTGTCGGAGGATACAACCGGGCGTCCTTTTTGGGAGAAAAACCGGAGTGGTTTGACCGTGTTAAAGGCGTTTATGCCTGCGGGCCTCGGGATGCTCATCCGGGGATGAATCCGAAAAAAATGTTTGGTGCCGGCCTTTCCTTTCGGACGCATGCTCTCAAAGCAACCCTGTTTTCGGATTTGCCCTTGTTTCTCGAGGGCAGAACCAAAGATGCTCTAACCCGGGGCGATGATACCGAAATTGCCTTACGGTTTCGATTGATGGGTTGGGATTTTTATTATGACGATTCGCTCGTTCTGAAGCATAATTTGTCCGGTCACAGGTTGAATTGGAAATATGTTTCTCAGGCACGAAAAAAAGGAGGTCAGGTAAGCCTTATCTTGAAAATATACAGAGATATTCTCAACGGCAGACCAACGTTGAGCTATTGGGGAGCGGTCCGACTCGTGCTTCGCAAATGGAAGAATTATTTCAAGGCCAATAAATTGAGTCCTTCCCGCATGAGAAAAGCCGGGTCGAACAGCTCTTCCCGGTTCTTCCGGCTCGTCGGAATGTCCCGGGGCTTGCTCATCGGGGGAAAAAAGTATAACGCGATTCGCGAAAAAATAGTCGCTCACTATGAGCGAAGAGGAGAGACGGCTCGGGAGAGTGGTCCGGAGAGGACGCAACAGGACTAGACTGATGGCGGCACTGTCAGGGCTTTTCGATCGAATGATCTTAATCGGCGGTCCTCCGAGAAGCGGGACCAAGCTTGCGGCCTGGATCCTCAACTGCCATCCTCAGATAGCCGCTGCCATTGACGACCACGTTTACGAATGCTGGGCGCTTTATTATTACCCCACCCGGATAGGGATGGTCGATCGTCTGCGAAAAAGGCCTTTGAGCCGGAGAACGGCAGCCCGAATTCTGGAAAACCATCTGGTTTGCGGGCAGCACCTCATCGGAGTGGCTCCGTCTGAAAAGACGTCCGGATACCCTGAATCCCGTCCTCCCGTGCGTCCGGATTTTGAGGTGACGAGCCAGGATGTTAAGTTGATCCGGCACACTCTGCCGTTGGATCCATTCTTTCTGGATAGACATCTCTGTTTGAAGTCTCCTGAGATTTCTTTCGTCCTTCCTCAGCTGGCTGCAATTTTTCCTGGAGCCCGGTTTGTTCTTGTTTACCGGCCTGTCAGTGAAATTGCTGAATCCATGTACAGGAAGGGAAACAACGTCAAAAATATTCCCGTCTACCACGCACGCTGGAAGAAGGAACATGGAGAAGACGGGGGATTGGCTGCTCCTCCCGGTGTTCCGTTGGAGTGGACCGGGCTCTGGAAGTCCGTTTCCGATTTCCAGCGCTGTGTCATCTATGGGGCGAGTTATATTCGAGCTTTGGAACAGGGATTGAGACGGGTGAAACCGGAGAGGTATTTTGTGTACAACCATACCGACCTGCGCAGAGATCCTCAGTCGGTTCTGACACAGATGGCGCGTTTCTTGAATGCGGACGCGGAGGGTTTTCAGGCTGCCTTGAAGAGGATCAGGCCGCAAACGCCGCCCCTCCCGAAACAGCTGCAGGGAGAGCTTGATAGTATCGGTGTCGATCTTGAGTTGGAGGGTTTGTTTAGTCGGATAAAAATGTTAGACTCTCTAATCCTGGATTATTTATAAAAAATGTCGAAACTTATAGCAATTAAGATGACAGCAGCGTATTATACTTTTTTCCAGGAATCAATCGTATTCCACATTCCCAATGCGCTTTTTTTAATATTCGACATTTTTTACCCTTCGGGCGAGCCGATCTTACCGCATCGGCTTCGTTGCAGCCCATTCGCAGTAGTTCACTACAGCTTTATGGGCCGCTTCCTTGCCGCTACGGCAACCTCGACTCGTGAATAATCCAGGAAATATATGGAGAGAGCTTGAGTGTTGATGACGGACGGATGGTATGATCGTATATTTTGATACAGTCAGAAGAAAAAGGCCGGTTAAAGAGGGCGGAGAGCTGGTTAAGCTGGACTGGTCGACAAAGGAAGTATTGAATAAAATTCCCGTTTATCCGACAGATCCGGATATTGTCGATGATCCGAATCCCAGGGGGAACAGCCGGGGGGGGAAAGGGATCGTCATTTCAGGAGATACCCTTTACGTGGGGTCCTATCACACGATTCTGGCCTATGATTCCGGATTGAATTTACAGAGACGTATCACCAACAATCTCTTTGTCGGCATTCATGAGATGTGTTTATCCGGCGACGATATTTGGGTCTCATCCACAGCCGTTGACTGTGCCTTGCTTGTCGATCGGGAAGGCCGGACGATCAAGTCCTGGTGGCCGCGCGAGGAGCCTTTGCTCCAGAGAAGTCATGGATTTTTTCCGATGGATATCGATAAGAATGCCGACAACAGAATCCGCCATATCCATGCAGAGCTCAGTAAAAAAGAAAGCCACACGCATTTGAACGGCGTGGTCTGCTTCGGCGGCCGGGTCTATGCCCTCTTGAATCGACCCGGTCTTGTGGTGCAGATAGAACCGGAGATAAAGGTCGTGTTGGAAGATGAGAAGATCTGCGGAAGCCACAGCCCGGTTGTGGTGGAAGGCGGGAGCCAAATCGCCCTCTGCAGCAGCTTTGAGAAAACCATCTTGTTTTATGATATCCAAAAGGGTCGGCTGGCCAAGGAAATCCCTCTGTTGGATTTTGACGTGGTTGCGAAGCTGCATAGGGATTTTCCGGATCAACCTTTCAACAAATCCATCTTTGTCCGGGGGATGGAGGTTATCGATTCGCGCAGGATTCTGGCCGGGATTTCGCCGGCATCTATACTGGAAATCGACGTCTACAGGAAGGAGCTTTTGGACTTTTATCAGTACAGTTCTGATGTGGGCGATGCCGTTCATGGATTGGCCCACACCCGAGGAATGCCTGGTTGACCAATGACAAAAATATCGATGGGACGATTGATTGATTCATGTGGAACGCATGCTTTTTAAGAAAAAAGATACCCTGCCTCAAGACCCCGTCTTCATCGTAGGCTATCCTCGTTCAGGGACGACGCTATTGCAAAGGCTGCTCATGACGCAGCCGGGTGTCGATTCTCTGCCTGAAACCCATTATTTCTGCGTGATTGAGAAAAAAATCGAGTTCGGCCGGAAAGGGCGGATCCTTCCCGCAAGTTTAAACCTGGTTTGGGAAAGTCTGTACGATAAGATGGAATTCCGATTTTCAGATGAAGATATCAAAAAAATCACCAGACTGTCCGTTCGAAAAAAATTGACATCCAAAGATCTTTTTGAGTTTATCGTCTTCGAGTTCATGCGGAGGAGCCGCAAGACTGAAGGAGAAGAAACATCTTACCGTTGGATTGAAAAAACACCCGTCCATTACAATTATATCGATCGCATCATCGAGTTTTATCCCCGAGCACAAATTCTTCATATCGTCAGGCATCCTGTTCCTGCCGTCTTTTCCCGCAAGCTCAAATTTCCCTTTAACAAAGAAACTCCGCTCGAAACGCTGGCGGAGAGGTGGGGGCGTATGGTCAAAGTCATCGAATCATTTTGCTTGCGATTTCCGGATCGCATTCACACACTCCGCTATGAAGACCTGTTGAGCGATATGAGAGAGGAACTTGAAAAGATTGCCGGTTTTTTGAAATTCGACTTGGATCGATCCCTGATTGCCGATTTTAGCCGGACAGCCCAGTCGATCATTCTTCCTTCCGAGGCCTGGAAGCTGGATGAACCGGAGGAGGGGTTCGTGAATACGAACGATGTCTATAAAGGTGTCATTGCCAGGAAGGATGCAAGAGCTGTCGAGGCGATCGTCGAGAGGGAGATGAGAATTTACGGCTACCGTCCCTACTTTGACGACGTGGAGCAGGTGCCGGGATGAAAGCTTATGATCCGAATGCGCCGCTGATCTCGCTTCACATACCCAAGTGTGCGGGTCAGAGCTTCATGCGGATTTTGAGGATGTGGTTCAAGGATAACTTCCGCCCTCACTATTTGCAGCTTAGGGGGGTGCCGCCGCCCAGACACGATCTGGAACCGGGGATCTGCATTCACGGGCATTTCAACAGGGCCAAAGGGATCGGAGTTCCCGATTATTACCCGGCAGTGTCTCAGTTCATTACCGTGCTGAGAGATCCCCTAGAGGCAGCCGTATCCAACTATTTTTACTGGAAGACAAGAGCACGGGAGCGCCAGATAAAAAGCGCAAAAATCCGGCAGGGAAGTGAAGGGGATTATAAGGACATCGATGATTTTTTCAGGAAAAGACCGAGGTCGCACGTCTGGAAATTCATGCCCTGCGATCTGACTTCGGACAATTATAGGAATATTGTGAAATCGCGATTTCTTTGGATCGGAGTGGTCGAATGCCTGCAGAGCTCTGTGGACCTGCTGGCTGATATTCTCGGTTTCGATAAAATCGAGATCCCTCGAATCAATCCATCCATTCGGGATGAGGAACTCAAGCCGGAAATCAAGGAAGCCTTCATTGCCCGCAATTCATTAGAATTCGCAATCTATGATCATGCGTGCGAACTCCTGAGGCAACAAGGTGTCTATTCAGAGCGGGGGATGCAAAAAACCGGAGGTTGGGCTGTTTGAAAATGTCGGATAGGGGGATGTATTTCAGCCGTTTCATGCCCTCGCTGGAGAGGGGCGGCGGGAGCCGCCGGATGATGCAGATTCGGAGTGCCTTGGATTTTTTAAAGCCGGAGCTCGTATCTTCCGGCAACAACGATCGTTTGAACCATGATGCGCTGCAAAGAATCAAGGTCAACGCAGAAAAAAAAATGGTATACCATTCCCGTGTGGATGCCGGGAAAAAGCTGTGGACCGATGGGCACAGCGATTATGTCTTTCGTCTTAGAGAAGTATCCAGAGAATGGATAGGGGCCTGTCCTGAGATTCCGGCGCTAAAGATCGCTATTATCGACGATCCCATCTATTTCGTGGCTCTGTTCAAGCACCTGAAAAGAAATAAGATACCCATTGTAGCCGTCTGCCACAACCTGGAGGGCCTTGCGGATGACAGAATGGACAAAGGGCCCTCTCTCAAATTATTCAGCCAGGAAAAATCGATTCTCTCTCAGTGTGATCTGGTTATCACCATTTCCAATGAGGAAAGTATCATTTTGACAAATTTGGGCATATCTTGTATGCATATTCCCTATTATCCCGTAGATGACATCTACCAGAGAGCACTTGCGATCCGGCACAGGCGTGAAAGGACGGAGAAAAGAAATGTGCTGCTCTTGGGAAATGCGCGCAATTCTCCTACGAGGAGAGGAATGGAAGAGGCGGTTTCCTATTGGTCTCGAAATTCATTGGAAAATGTCGGGGGCAAACTTTTGATAGCCGGGTTTCACACCGACGAATTTATTACATGCGAAAAACAGAACCATGGAGTAGATCTTCTCGGTCCATTGTCTGATGAGGCGTTGGATGACACGCTCGCCGAAGTCAAGGCCTGTATGTGTTACCAATTTACTGGAGCGGGGGCCTTGACCCGCATCTGCGAGATGTTGGTAGCCGGGGTGCCTGTTCTGGCCAACTCTCATGCGGCGCGGTCCTATTACGGGATGAAGGGATTGCAGGAATTCCGGGATTTGGGAGAGTTGAAAACTCTGCTGGAACGGATGGACAGCGATTCCGATTCCATTCCCATTCCTCCCCGGGTGAATTATGCTGGTCTTTTCAACGCCGTCATGAGTATGATACAAGGAAGGGATTCAATGAGGCTTAAGACCATAAAAAACAGGAAGTTCTCATGAAAAAGCCGAATCTGCACATCAGAATACCCTTTGGAAAGACTTTTATTTTGGCTCTCGCTATTCTGGCGTTCTCGATAATAGCGGCGGAGACAGCGTTCCGAACGACTCCCGTCCAATCGGTGATTCCCAATCCCAGTTTGGGCATCAGTCACTATTTTCTTGATTTAAAATTTTCCTCATTACGGAACGAGACGAAAAAGAACGGTCCTGTAGACTGCTTGTTTTTAGGCACATCACAGGTGGATGTATCCTTTGATCCCGCTGTCTTTTCCACGTCCTATGAGAAACGGACAGGAAAACGAATCCGCAGCTATAATTTTGGAGTCGCCGGCTTGATGCTGCCCTCGACCAAAGCCCTGATGCATATTTTGATCAAGGTCTACAAACCAAGATTCATCATGTTAGGAATAGCGCCTGCGCAGTTCGGCAAAGAAATCATCCGGCCCTCCGAGGCAAGGATCATGAGCAGCCATTGGATTCGATATCACAACGGGAGTTTCAACTTTGAAGGCTGGATGACGGAGCATTTCATGGCCTACCGCTATTTCCTGCGCTTTCGGCAGTGGATGGAACAACCCGAATTTTCATTTCTAGTGAGTCAAAGAGAAAAATTCATGTCACCTTATGGATTTGCAAATTTCAAAAACCCTCATAGCGTGCAGGCTTTGCAGACTGATCCGAAGCGTGCAGCGAGATTCAAGCGAAAATTAGCAAGTTTCGAGATCTCTCCCGTGCGGATTACTGATTTTGAGAAGCTGTTGGATTATCGAGACCAGGTGGATTTGGCGGTGGTAGAAATGCCGGACCACCCCATATTCAAGACGTTTTACGGCGGAGAAGAGAAGAGTTATCTCGAGGTTTCGGAGGCTGTCCGTCGGATCACAGAACGTCGGGGCATTGTTTTTATTCCGGCTGACAAGCCTGAGTTCCATGCGGATGAACTCTGGCTTCAGAGCAATCACATGAACGCCTTGGGTGCAGAACTCTTCAGCCTCTGGCTGGGTGATAAAGTCGGGGAGTTCGTACAAGCGGGGCTTATTAAAGATCCGGTTAGCTGAGCATAATGAATATTCATTCTATCGTCTTTTTCGCGTTTGCGGCGGTTGTACTGGCGGTTTACTATCTTTGTCCGCGTCGGATGCAGAATTTTGTGCTGTTGGTCGCTTCTTACCTTTTTTACATCTCCATCTCATGGGATTTTGCCCTCATCCTTGTTGCAATGACCCTGGCAAATTTTTTTCTAGGGAAGCAAGTCGGCAGGGGGGATCGCACCAAACACTGGCTGTCCATCGGCATAGGCATCAATCTGCTTGTGCTGGTCTTCTTCAAGCTGGCAAGTTTCTACGTTTCGGGTGCCATGGACCTTATTTCTCTATTGGGCTTGGATCTCCAGACCCGGGGTTTGAAAATACTCTTGCCGATCGGTTTATCCTTCTATGTTCTTCAGGCAATTTCTTATCTTGTGGATGTCTACCGCAAACAAATGAACCCTAGTTCAAAGCTGGTTGAATTTGCACTGTATCTCGCCTATTTCCCTAAATTGACGGCGGGTCCCATAGAGAGAGCAAGGAATTTTTTGCCCAAGCTCTCCGGCATGAGGTCGGTCGACAAGGAACAGGTATCCAGAAGTTTTGCTTTAATCATCATCGGATTGTTCAGGAAAGTGGTTGTCGCAGACACGCTGTTTCGGGCGATCCCGAACCAGCTCTTTAAAACACCCAGTGAATATTCTTCGCTGGAATTGCTGGCGTGGATTATCGCTTTTTCTTTGGCGCTGTACAATGATTTTTGCGGGTATACCAACATCGTGAGAGGAGTCAGTGGGTTTTTCGGCATCGAATTATCAAAGAATTTTCAAAATCCGGTATTCTCGCGAACTTTCAGCGAATTGTGGATTCGGTGGCACATGAGTCTTTCCTTCTGGCTTCGTGATTACATCTTTTTTCCCATAAGCCGTGCATTGGTGCGCCGCAATCCATCCAGAACGAATATCCTCAACATCATCGTCCCCCCGGTGGTGACTATGCTGGCAAGCGGATTGTGGCACGGGCCAAACCTGAGTTATTTGACCTGGGGGCTTCTCATGGGGCTGTTTCTGGTCGGTGAAAGGCTTTTTACGCTTTGGAAACCTCTGGTCTCACCGGACAAGAAGCCCCTCTGGAAACAGCTCTTAAACATGACATTCGTGATGAGCCTTTCCATGGGTGCGTTTGTTGTCTTCCTCCTCAATTACTCCACTGCAGCCCAATTTTTCCAGAGCCTGGTGACCAATGTCCGTTGGGTTTTGCCTAGTTCGAGAGTGTTCCTTGTTATCCCTTTTGCGTTGTGGATCGATTTCGTTCAATACAGGAATAAGGATGAACTTGTTTTTTTGAAATGGCCTCAACTTTCCAGGTCTTTTGTGTTAGCGTTAGCTATTTTGGGAATCTTTTTATATTCCCAATCGCGATTAGGAACACCGTTTGTCTATCAAGGATTCTAGTCTACTTTTGCTATTAAATGTGGAGTCGAACTGCAATGAATGAAGATGAGATCAAAAAAAAGTTGAAAACTTACATATGCCATGAAATCATTAAGAATAAAGATTATCCGCTTCGGGATGATGAGCCTCTGATCACAGGCGGGCTCATCGATTCCTTCTCTCTGGTACATATAGCTGTCTTTATCGAGAAAGAGATGGGGATTCAGATTCCGGATACAGACTTCACCATCGAAAACATGGATACCGTGAATGACATGACCAAGAGAATCTTGAAAGAGTTTGTATGATGATCTTTAGGGCATCCGATTATCAGTCTGTGGTGGAACCGCTAATCCATCACAGTAAAACCGGTCCCGAGAAAATTGCCGTTGTTTTCATCAATGACGACGAGACCGAGGAGTTTTTCAGCTACCGGCAATTGCATGAAAACGCTCTGCGCTATGCGCGCGTCTTAAAAACGGCAGGGATTCAATCGGGAGACATCGTCATTTTGGCTCTGCGTCACAAGGCGGATTTGATTTGGAGCTTAATGGGAGCCTTGTACCTGGGTGCCATTCCTTCCATATTCATCTACAAAGGACCGATGACTCCGCTGGGTTCTTATATCCGACGCGTCAAAAAAATGGTGGAATTTTCTCAAGCGAGTATGGTGGTCGCGCTTCCTGATTATGCCGCAGAACTGGAGGACCTCCTTTCCGGAGCAGAATGCCAGGTGTTGAATATCGAAGCTGTCCCTTCTTATGAAGAAAGTATGGGTATTCCTCCGCAACCTGAATTTACTTCGGGAGAAGATATTGCCTACCTGCAATACACGAGTGGGACAACGGGCATGCAGAAAGGCGTCATGCTCTCCCATAGGGCGATCCTGAACTATGGGGAGTCCACCGCGATTGCGCTTAAGATTACCGACCAGGACGTTTTCGTGAATTGGCTCCCCCTTTACCATGATTTCGGCTTGTTCGGCGGGCTGTTCATCTCACTTTTCTGCGGGATTTCAACGGTGCTGATGTCTCCCTATAAATGGCTGCGCAAGCCCCATCTCCATCTGTGGGCTATCCACAACCACAAGGGAACCATCAGTTTTCTTCCCAATTCCGCCCACCATCATACAGTACGCTATGTCAATGACCGAAGCATTCAGGGTTTGGATCTCAGTTCGCTGCGTGTCCTGTTCAACGGTGCCGAGCCGATCTTATATCGAAGTCAGGAGCTATTCCTTGAGCGGTTCGCCGCCTACGGTTTCAGCGAAAATGCGTTTGTCAGCGGTTACGGTATGGCAGAAAACACTCTTGGTGTCTCTTACAGTGCGGTTGGAAAAAGGGCCCGGGTGGATTGGGTGGATGCCAGGGAGATGAAAATTTCGGGGAAGGCTGTTCCCGCGCCCAGATATAAAGAATCGACAAAGCCTGTTGTCAGTTGTGGGCCTGCCTTGACAGGTACGGAGTTGGCCATACTTGATGATCTGGAGAATAGGCTTTCTGATCGGCATATCGGAGAAATTACGATCCGCAGCACCGCACTCTTCAGCGGATACTACAAGCGTCCCGACTTGACCGCCCAGGTGATGAAAAACGGCTGGTATCGGACGGGAGACATGGGTTATATGGCCGGTAATGAGCTGTATGTCTGCGGCCGTAAAAAAGATCTCATTATCGTCGGAGGAGACAACATTCACCCCGAGGATTTGGAATCCATCGCTCAATCTGTACCGGGAATCCGCCCTGATCGATCGGTTGCTTTCGGTGTGCACTCACCGGAAATTGGAACGGAAAAAATTGTTATGGTGTGCGAGATTATAAATGCTGACGATGAATCCCAGAGACTCGCCATCGAACGCGAGCTCAGGAGGAGAGTGTACAATGATCTTGAGGTGACCATCGGAGATGTCCATCTGGTGAAAAAAGGCTGGATCGAAAAAACCCAGAACAGCAAAATCGCAAGAAAGGCGAACCGGGAGAAATATGAAGAATATTTGGCCGTCAAAGAAGAGGCGTGACTCCAGGCCAGCACCATTAAATTCAAAGGAAAGTGGGAGTCCTTGTATTGATCATTTTATGGAGCTTCAAGGATGAAGATTGGGTTTATTGACCCGTTTTCCAAGACACGATCTATAACTTTAAACAAATACATGCTGTCCGTCCTCAAAGAGCGCAAGGATTATTTCCCTGTTTGGACTTCTCCAAACCTCGGTTTGCTGACAATGGCGGCTTTGGTCCCTTCCGGATGGGATGTAACATACGTGAGTTCCTTCGAGGATGCTGTGAGACTGAAGGATGATTTCGACATCATTGCTATCGGAGGCGTGACGCATCAAGCTGAATCCATGTGCAAGATCGCGGCAAAATTCAGGAAAAAAGGGGCGTACGTCGTTATCGGGGGAATCCACGCAACGGTTGTGCCTGATGAGGTCAAAGACTACGCGGATACGATTATTGTCGGTGAAGCCGAGAACACATTCGTCCAGTTTATCGCCGATTTTTCCGCTGGCAAGCCTCAGCCTTTTTACAGACAGGACTCTGAAGTGGACGTCAGTCAATCTCCCATTCCACGGTATGATTTGGTCCATGAACATTTTCAGAATTATCCTGTTCAAACCACGAGAGGATGCCCTCATAACTGCAAATTTTGCTGCGTTTCCCCCATTTATGGTAAGAATTACAGACATAAAGAAAACGATCAGGTCGTGGAGGAAATTAAATTCTTGAAATCGGTAAAGAGCAACCCGTTTGTCATTTTTGTCGATGACAATATATTCGTCAATAAACCTTTATCCTATCAGCTAATGGAGAGCATTATTCCTCTAGATATCAAATGGCACGCGATGACAGACGTTTCTGTTGGCGAAGACAGGGAATTTCTGAAGCTGCTCTTTCGGGCTGGCTGCAAGCAGCTTTTTCTAGGCTTTGAAAGCATGAATCCCGAAAACATACACGATTTGCAAAAGAGCCATTGGAAAGCTAAAAAAGTCCGTAAATACGAGGAGATCGTCAGGAACATCCAGGATAATGGAATTCGTGTGTTCGGTGCCTTCATACTTGGTTTTGATAAGGATACAGAAGAAGATTTTCAGAGAATCAGAGATTTTGTAATCAAGAATGGTATTCTTGGGCTATTTACGATTCTAACGCCCGTTCCGGGAACTGAACTTTATGATGAATACCAGAAAGCAGGTAGACTGATCAAGGAACGGTCATGGCAATACTACACCTTCACGGATTGCGTAATCAAGCATCCTCGTTTTACGGCAGATGAACTGGAAAAAGCAGTGGCCGATCTTTACAGGATAACGTATTCCAAGGATAACTATGCGCAAGTCATGAGTCAACTCATCAAAATGTACAAGAGACTCGCAACTTAGGTGTCACAGATGAGGCAAATAGCTCACATCATCAATCCAGTGGTTGTAATGCCCTCCTCAGACCTCTCTATCGCCCAACCCATCACCTTTGCATCGATGACTGCAGCGCGGGAATTTGCACGCAGTGCCGTCAATGTCGAATTTTATTCCGCTCAATTTCCCGAGGATCGCCCGATAGTCCCCGAGGATTTCGCGATGACGCCGGATTTGGAAAGATCGGTTCTCGATGTCACCTCATTTGAATTGGAGCGCAAGCTGCCCTTGATAAAGGATATTCTTGACAGGCTCTACAAATCCACATCTGCCGATTTTATGATCTATACAAACGTCGATATCGCCCTGATGCCGGCTTTCTTTTCGGCTGTAGACAGGATCGTCGCTGACGGTTATGATGCCTTCGTCATCAACAGAAGAACGATCTCCGATAGGTACAAATCCGTTAATGACCTTCCGTTAATGTATGCCGAAGCGGGAGAATCCCACAAAGGATGGGATTGCTTTGTTTTTTCCCGTTCGCTCTATCCCGGTTTCGATACCGGAAACGCCTGCATCGGTGCAGGCTGGATCGGTCGGGTCTTGATCACGAATATGGCCTGTCTCGCTCGGAATTTCCGTATATTCGACGACCTCCATCTTACTTTTCACAGGGGTAATGAAAAAATATGG
>JAFGNQ010000365.1 GCA_016926925.1 Candidatus Aminicenantota bacterium | reverse complement strand
CCGTAGAACCCAGACCTTTGAACACCAGGGCCCAAGGATAGAAAAACACAACTTCTACGTCGAATAAAAGAAAAAGGAAAGCAACAAGGTAATACTTGACCGGGAACGGATTGATTCCATCTTGGAGAAAAGGACTTCCGCACTCATAAGGAGTGTTTTTTATGGGATTGCTCCTCCTGGGACCCAAAATTTTGTTTACCACGACCATGAGGGCGCCCACAAATCCGAAAACGAGGAAAACTAAAAATAGTTCAATCATTTTACTCAAACAAAGGGATTGATTTTATAAAATAAAAATGAAAGATGCAAACATTTTGACATTTTTTTTAAAAATAATTTTTTCCATCCAAGAATGAGAGAATCTCAGGACAAGGCTTATTTGCATCCGGGTATCGATGCACATGAAAATCACGGAAGGAACCCCTGATTTTTTTACAGAAATAGAAATGCGGCTCGCAAATTTGTTAGAATGATAAAGGTGGATTGCTAAAGCAAAAAAAAATCGCCGAAATACAGACTAAGCTGAAAATAGACGAAGATTAGAAAAACAAACGCGATGCCGTCAGTTATATTCGATAAACCAATCAATAAATTCCGTGTCTGGTTCTTGCCGTCCGTGTTTCTATCTCTTTTACTTTACATGTCCCTTTTCACCGCAAAATGTTCATCCGGCGATATCATTCACCCAAAAAATGTCATTCTTATCACCCTGGATACGCAAAGATCGGATTCCATCGGCGCTTACTGCCCGGATAATGCCCGAACACCGAATATTGACTCTATCGCAGAGAACGGCATTCTCTTTGAAAATTGTTACAGTCCCATCCCCATCACTCTTCCCGCACACGCCTCGCTCTTCTACTCTCTCGCTCCTCACGAACTGAACCTGTACAATAACGGACAAGTATTCAGGAACGAAAAAAAACTCGTCTCTCTGGCTCAAAAATTCAAGATCAAAGGCAAGCGGACGGCCGGCTTCGTTTCTCTCGGAGTGCTCAAATCAAAGTTCAGGCTTAATGACGGATTCGATCAATACATAGACGATCACCCCGAGCAAAGATGGTATCTCCGTGCGGAAGAAATCAACGAACGTGCCTTCCCCTGGATCGATGAAAACCATAACAATCCTTTTTTCCTATGGCTTCACTATTCCGATCCTCATGATCCCTATGCTCCGCCTTCTGTCCCTCCGGACGTTAAGATCTTTTTCAACGGCCGGCATTACAAAGACCTCTGCTTTCAGCACGAAGAACATCTTTTTTTGCCTTTTCTTCTGGAGAAAGGAAAGAACACCATTGAATTTATCGTCGTTAATCCTTACCCGGATTTGCGGGATGAGTTCCGGGTCAGCCTCAATGATGTCGGATACAATGGAATCCCGGATTTCAGAATTGAATATGAAGACATGAATGTCGTGCAAAGAAATAGCCGGACAAGCCTCCTCATCAAAGAGAGCGGGCTCATCATCATAGACAATCCGGAAAAAGAAACGAGTTTCCTGCTGGATGCCACCGGAGTGATCTACCTCCTGCCGGATGAAAAAATCGACGGATACCGCAAAGAAGTGGAATACTTGGATCAACAGATAGGAAGACTGGTTGCTAAGCTCGAACAGCAGGCTCTCCTGACGAATACCATGATAGTGCTGCTCGGAGATCACGGAGAAGGACTGGGCGGCCATAGAACGAGACTTGGAGAGCCTCACTTCGGGCATATCCACTTTCTGTACAACGAGTACCTGAAGATACCTTTAATAATCTCCAATCCCCTTTTGAAGGAAAAAGGCCTGAAAAAAAAAGATCCAGCTACGATCTTGGATATCGCCCCTACGATTCTGGGGATGATGGGCTGGCCGAAATTGTCTTTTCATAAAGGAATCGATCTCCTGAACAAAAAAAACGATAGGAAGCGCTACATATTGGGCGAAACCTACAGGCCGGAATCTACGAAAGACCGGTTTTCGGTCATCGCATACCCATGGCATCTTATCTTCAGCCCCGCCGACAGCGGATACAAGCTTTATAATCTAGCGAATGACTCTGAAGAAAAGGAAAATATTTACGAGAAGGAAAAACTCAATCCCGACATAGTAGAGATGCAGAAGAAATTAAAGGCTACCGCAGTGCAGATTCTGCTCCGGAAAAAGGATGTTAAGCTTGATGCGGACAGTCTGGAGATGCTCAGATCTCTCGGCTACATCGAGTAATCATTGCGCGCTGGAATTTCAAAGCCCTGTCTCATTCTTTCTACCGGCCGCTCCTATCTTGCAACACCACTTAATGTCATAGAGCCGGGGAGACCTTGACAAGAGAAAACAATCAATAAATAATGGATTGTCATGAAAAGCAGAATGAATTTCTTTTTGAAAATGGCTTTGCTCTTCGCTTTCTCCATTTCAATATTCCAATGCCGGAACTCTGAAAAACTTTCTTCCGAGCTCAATTCCAAGGGTTTGGTGAGGCTCATAGATCAGATGAAACAGATTAATATTACTGCAACTCCCTTTGCCGAAGTCCTGAATAATTTTGAGCTCATCGAAGATGATTTGACCGGGAAGCTGGAGTATCTACGCGAATATTCATCCAGCAAACAGAGAGTCTGGGCGGCAACAACTCAGCATTCCCTACTCAGTCGAGATGATATGGAAAGACCGGAAGGAATGGAAGTCCGGATCAACGATGTCCTCACAAATCCCTCGGATCAGGTTCCTGGTGGTTCCATAAATTGGAGATGCTTGAAAACCAACCGCACCATCGATATCAGCGGCAGCGATTTGTACAGCAAGCAGTGGAAATGCTTGTTAATGGATGTCGACGAATCGTTTTCTTTCGAAGTCCTTCTGCCTGACGCTCCCGTCGAATTTGAAATCGTCGCGAGGAGAAATTGGCATCCTGTCGATTTAGAGCTGAGTATTAATGACACGTTGTTCGCCGAAAAAGCTGTCGGGAAAAAATTTGCAGCTTATACCTTTCCCAATAAAGCGAATATGGGTTTTTTTAAAATCACGATTGAACCGACTCTTTCTCAGAAAATAAATAATAAAACCAGGTCGGCCCCTCCCAGACTCCTCATCTCTCAAATCACAGTCAAAACAAAAAATGATCTCATTCTCTTCTCTCTTCCTTCAGCGGAACAAGAAGAATTCCTCAAAGCTGACATCAGGGCTAAATATCTATCCGGACAAAACAAACTGGGCGAAGATAACGAATTCCTGAGCATCTTTAGAATGAAGCACAGTTCCCTCTTGGATCCATTCGACCAGAGAGAAAATCCTGAAAATATCAAGAAAAAAATCACCCTGGATAACCTCTCTCTGGATGTGCTCATGGCTCCGCCGACAAGTCGTTTCGATTTCGCTCTCACGCTGCCTCCCGAAAGTGTTTTAGAATTCGGCATCGGGATATTCGGCGAAAAGAATCCGGAAGAGCCGAAGCCCGTCAAATTTAAAATTCTTGCAGAACACAATAAGGAAACTCTGGTCCTCTATGAAAAAAAGCTGACTTTCAAACACGGCCGACTCAAAAACAAAGTCGTATTGGATAAAATCGATCTTGCTCCCTTCTCGAAAAAGAAGATCCATTTAAGCCTGATCACGGAATGGCCTAAAAACGTGCCCGCCGATCGTCACATCTTTCCCTTCTGGTTCAATCCGATAATATACAGGCCTAAAGGCAATAAACCGAATATCATTCTCATTTCTTTGGATACCCTGCGGGCTGACCATATAGGCTGCTACGGCTATCATCGCCGGACAAGTCCCAACATGGACGAGCTCGCGAAGGAAAGCGTCTTGTTCCAAAAGACCTATGCCCACAGCCCTTGGACTCTGCCTTCTCATGTATCCATGCTCTATTCCCTCAATTCGGCAAGCCATCAAGTCTACTACAGCACTCAAAAAATCGATCCCTCCCTTCCATCCCTTGCCTCCCTGTTAAAAAGCCAGGGCTATATCACCCAGGCATTTACGGGAGGTGGATTTGTCGACAGCGTATTCGGGTTTGCAAAAGGATTTGACTGGTATGAAGATGTGCCTGAAAGAAGTCCCAAAAACGAGGCCGAGATGCTGCTTGCGACCACTGCATCCTGGGTAAAAGAGAATCAGGAGAAACCGTTCTTCCTCTTCCTTCATACCTTTCAAATTCACGGCCCCTATGACAGCCCCGCTCCTTGGAACAAAGCTTTTCTTTCCGACGATGCGAAATGGGAAAAAATAGGCCTCATGAATTTTCTCGAAAGCCACGGCAAGGATTATCCCTTCACTCAGGCCGAAATTGAGAATATCGTATCCCTTTATGACGGAGAAATTCTCTATACGGACGAGATGCTGATCAATCCACTCGTATCCCTGATGAAGGACCTCGGGATCTATGACAACTCGCTGATCATCATCACTTCCGATCATGGCGAAGAATTCAATGATCACGGCGGCTGGCTTCATTCGCAAACAGTGTATGAAGAGATGCTGCATGTGCCTCTGATGATCAAATTCCCGAATTCCCGGTTTAAAGGGGAAAGCGTCAAAACTAGATGCCGTTTGATCGATATCATGCCGACAATCCTCGAAATCGCCTCAGCTGACTACGACAAAAAATCGATTGATGGGGAAAGCTTGATGAGTTTGATATCCGGAAAGGAAAGCCAGGACAGGATATTCATCAGTGACGTTGCCTACAAAAATATTCCCGTTCCCTGCCCCGTCTTGATAGCTACGAACAGGAACAGCCAAAAGTTCATATTCGAAAAATCGGAGAGCGGGGTCAAAGACATTCAGGTCTATGATCTTGATAAAGATAGCAAAGAAAAAAACAATCTGTTTCGCATGCTCAGGGATAAAATAGAGGCGGTCAATGCGTCTCTCGAGGAATATTATGCAAAAAAATTCGAGATTAAAAGGAATCTCGACGAAGCACAACAGGATGAGCGCTTGAAAGAAAAGCTTAAAGCACTCGGATACATAAACTAAATCGGAAGCGGAAAGCTTACCGTTCTTTTATCAAGGCTGAAAAAATTTTCCCGGGAACCCGGAATAAAACTCGATTCATGAATCGAAGGATGAAGGGTCTTTGCTTGGAGCGGGGACGCTGGTCCGGGTGGTCGACAAAATACCTTTGAACAATGGGGCATCCCGGACATTCCAGACAGTAAGGGCCAAGTTTTCCTTGGCTTAGATACCTCCGGATTTCCTGTATTTGAGGAGAATTCCAAGCCTCCTTGTATTCATTAAAGGAGTAGCCTATCGGGTTGCCGTAGCAGCAAGGCAGGATTCCGCGTCTAAGGATGTAAAAGTTTTCCCAGGGCTCACGGCACAACGGCATTCCGGATTCGCCTATATCGTCATCGACCAGCGTGGGTTCCGAGTTGTCGTTCACTTGTCGGAGATTCATGGCTGACTTTTCATTCGCATCTCCATCCATGCAAAAGCTCCTGTCAAGCCTGAGCGGTTCAGGCTAAAATCGTTGTTGCTCCAGGTCGGCTGTCCGGAGGTCCCGGCGCTTCCCGTTCTCAGCCATTCCAAAACTGAATTGATTGGCCACAAAAACACCGTATTTGCGCGAATAAACGTCACACTGCTTAAAAATCTCCTCATATTCCTCAGCTGATA
Source organism: Candidatus Aminicenantota bacterium (assembly GCA_016926925.1). The sequence continues at coordinate 2,621 of JAFGNQ010000365.1, read as the reverse complement.
AAAGCTCATTTTTGTAGCTGAAATGGTATCCTCCTCGATCATGCTCGATATTGGGAGCGTTGAGGACCAGAAGAGGGCGCAGAATCAGAGCATCGGCCTCAATCTTCCGGCAAAGTCGAAAATACTCCTCGAGGTCATCCTTGTTGACTTTCATGGGAATGAATACCATATGTATTTTAGGAAGATTGCCTTTCTTTTTTCTCTCTTTGTTCAAAAGCTCTAGTTTGGGAATAATGATATCCCAGCGGTCGTTCCGTATTTTTGCGTACGTCTCTTTGGTCGCCGCATCCAAAGAAATATAGAGGAACACCGGCTTCCCGACAAGAGCGTCGATCGTCCTCCTGGTGAAGACCTGTCCGTTTGTGGAGATCTCCATGATCTTGTTGTGTTTTTGACAAAAATTCAGGATCTCCTCGAACCGGGGATGGAGCAGAGGTTCACCGATGGAACAGTTGATAAGCAGTCGGGCGGAGCGGAAGAAGGGGCCGTACTCGATAAAAGTTCTATCATCGACGACATCCTCGATATACTTCTCTTCCGACACTTTTGTCCAGTCCCACATGCAGTAAACGCAGGGAGGCTTCATGTTGCATTTGGCAAAAAGGTCGATCCCCAGGTTTATTGGGTAGGATTTCAGTTCAGTTAGTCCCTGCTTTCTCTCTTTGTAGTTCAAGACGGCATTCTTATGGAAAAAGAGAAAATCCTGGTGGCATTCCTTGTCGTTATGGAACTGGAACGGAGTTATCTTGATACCAAGCTCCCTTGGGTCATCTTCGTGGTATTTTTTCGGCAGAACTCTGTTGAGCGAGAGGATGAGCTCGTGCCCGCTCCGGAACCCCGTATCTTCCGTATATTCCGGGAGCGAAAAGCTATAAAAATTCCAGTTCCTGATGAGAGAAACCTCACCCAATTCTATCCCGTTCAATTCCAGGCGGAGCCGCTGTCGGAAATTGGCAAACTCGGAATATGCATAAAAAGATATGTATCTATTCGCGATCAACTGTCGTGAAGGCAAAAAAACGCTGGCTTGTCTTTGAGTCCACACATACGGAAAGAAATCCCTGCTATCCCGGTCATACCAGCCTTTGTAGTAGAAGAGTTCCATTTCATCAGGCAAAAAGATCTCGATATCCTTGACCAAAATACCCAGCGTCCGTCTATCACCCGTTACCGAGGACGGGAAGGTTCGGTCCAACGACAAATCGATCTCGAAATCACGTGTGAAAAAATCGAGCGGCAGATAATAGGTGCTATCCTCAGAGAGAATGGTCCTTCGTCCGACCAGTTCCTCCCCCGAATACACAGAGAGTACGGGATTTTCTTCATCCGGATAGGGATGGCCGGCCTTGATCATCAGGTATTTCTCTCGATTCCCGGGCAAATCCGTAAAAAGGCATCCTGCCTTTTGTTTCATCCATCGGGAGGATTTTTCAATACTTTCGGATGCAAGCGGATCCGGAAGGTACCAGCCGTCAAGATAGGGCCCTGCTTCCAATGCGGTCAGGAGCTCGGCCTCTCGGAGCATGATTCCCATGTCTCTCGGGTCGTTTTCGACCCGGAACACATTGTCGAGGCGGAACTCGAATGTCAAGTCCCCGGTTTTTAAAAACGGGAAGACATAAGGAGAGAGGGCGGCTTCGACCGCTCGTTCCCCGATTTTTTCGCCGTTCAGAAAGACGACCAATCGGGGAAGCTTTTTATCCGAGAATGAATGCCCCGCAATGATTCGGAGAAATTTCCTGCCGGGGCCATCGAAATCGTTAAACCTAAGGACCGACTCTTTGGACATCCAGCGGAAAGCCCCTTGATCATCCCGCTCGGAGGCGTACCAGCCTTTTACAAAATTCTTATCGCTTGCTTTCATTCTGTTTCTGGGTGTTCATTGTAATCCTCAGCCTTGAACATTGTCAATTTCATCTGTTCATAATATGAATCGCCTCGTTTCTGGCATGCAAGGCCGATTCCATTACAGCCTCCGATAAGGTTGGGTGGATGTGAATGGCTGTGGCAACATCCTGAAGAGACAGCCCTTTTTTTACGGCTAAGGTCATCTCGGCTATGAGTTCACCGGCATAGGGAGCAATGATGTGGGCCCCGATGATCCGCTCGCTTTTGTCGGCAATGACCTTGACCACACCTTCTGCCTCGCCGATTGTCAAAGCCCTCCCACTCGCTTGAAGCGAGAATTGTCCGACCTTTACCTCTCCCACGGATTCCTTTGCTTGTCTCTCTGTCAGACCGACAGAGGCAAACTCCGGCTCAGTGAAGACGGACAATGGAAGGGCATGATAATCCATTCTCAGATCGGCCCCTGAAGCGTTTTCCGCAGCCAGAATTCCTTCATGAGAGGCTTTATGGGCAAGGAGTTTTCCGCCTATGAGATCACCTATGGCGTAGATCCCTTTGCCTCCTGTCTCAAGGTGTGCGTTGACTCTCAAGAAACCTGCATCATCCAGGCCGATGCCGACATCATTGCGTCCCAATACAGCAGAATTCGGGCTTCGGCCGGCGGCCAGGAGGACACGCTCCGCCTTGAATTCAAAGAAGGCGTTGTCCTTCAAACATGTACCGCGGAGAGCTACGCGCCCCTTGCTGACTCGAGCTTCTTCAATCCGCATCTG
>JAFGNQ010000364.1 GCA_016926925.1 Candidatus Aminicenantota bacterium | reverse complement strand
TCTCTTTGCCCAAACAGTTCATCGGTAACTCATCCAATGGGGATTGTTGCGGAGATTTTTTCGGCCAAGTCCATGAGGATTCTGGCATATTTTTTTTCCATGATTTTGATGGAATACTCCGCCGACGAGAACGTGAAAGATACGGCTCCTATCGGCCGTTTTGTTTCAGAATCAATGAGCGGGGCACCGATGGCTATGAGTCCGATAATGTATTCTTCGTCGTTAAGGGAGTAGCCCCGATCTCGAGTTTTAGCCAGGTCTTTAAGTAAGGCGGTCATCGTGACAAGAGTCTTTTTTGATCTTTTTATCAAGCTCAGGCTGTCGACAAGCCTTTGCATTTCTAGATCAGGAAGAAAGGCCAGCACCGCCTTTCCCAGAGCGGTGCAGTGCAGCCCCGTTTCGACGATCGGCAGATCGTACATGATCTTTTCCTTTACGACCCTCTGATAGAGCTTGAGGAGGGCGTTTCCCTCGAACAAGGCAGAATCGATCGAAACATTATACCTGTTGTGGACATCATCGATAGGGGGTCTTATAATTTCCAGCAGGTCGAAGCTTTTCATCAGGTTGTTGCTCAGCGTTATGGCCGAAGGCCCGGGTTTAAGCAGCTTTGTCCGCGGTTCGCGGCGCAAATACCCAAGCTCGATGAGGGTGTTGACATAACGGAAAGCTGTCACCTTTCCGATATCGAGAGCCCTGGCGATATCCATCAGGCTCATTTTTTTACAGTCCTGATTGAAGAGATTCATGATACGGAAACCTTTATCGACGGATGCGGAGAAATAATGATTTTGCTGCTTACTCATCGCGGAAAGTTTATAATAATCCCACTAGTTATAATTTTTCTAACTTAGTTAGATAATATAAAAAGATAAAAACTCTGTCAAGTAAAATCTCATTTCGATTGTGAAATTTCGTCATCCGCAGCAAATCTCGATTCATTCCATGAATTTTGAAAGAGTTCGACTCCGGCCTACGCCGTAGAGGCGTGCATCCCAACCTCTGGCAGCGGCAGGATCCGGTTTTTCGAACACGAATTTTCAAAAGGCTTTGCGTGGGTTAATGTTCGGAATCCCGGCCAAAATGAGTCTCAACATGATGTGTCATTTCCCCGTACGGAAAAAGGAAAGGCAATTTTTTTCTTTTCCTCCGGAAAAAATTGCCCGGCCCTCTTTTTTATTCGTAGCGGAGAGAGTCGACGGGGTTGGAGAGAGCGGCCCTGATGGACTGGTAGCTCACGGTCAGCAGGGCGACGGCCAGCGACAGGAGCGCTGCTGCCAGGAAGATCCAGAATGCCAGTGAGGTCCTGTAGGCGAAGTTGTCGAGCCAGCTCTTCATCATGAAATAGGCTGCCGGCCAGGCAATCAGGTTCCCGATAGCTACGAGCACGATGTACTCTTTGGACAACATTCGGACAACGGCGCCTGCCGATGCACCGAGCACCTTGCGGATGCCGATCTCCTTGGTGCGCTGCTCGGTGGTGTAGGAGGCCATCCCGAACAGGCCCAGGCAGCCGATGAAGATGGCCAGCAGACTGAACCTCAAGGTGAGATTCCCCATCTGTTCCTCAGCCCTGTACTGGCTGTCGAAGGAATCGTCCAGGAAAAAATAATCGAAAGGCTTTTGCGGCAAAAGCTCCTTCCACTTATCCTTAATGAGACTCACCGTCCGCGGTATGTTTTTCGGGCCGATCCGAAGCGCGAAATCCGAGAAGCCTGACGGATCGTAGAAAAGAATCATGGGATCTATTTTCAAACGGAGAGATGTATTGTGATAATCCTTGACGACACCGATGACATTCATACGAACCTCCCTGTTTTCGGAATTTTGATCGGGAGCGAATATGAACTGCTTTCCAACCGGGTCGTCCCAGCCGAAATTTTTAGCGGCTGTTTCGTTGATGATCACCGATTCTGATCTGTCTGTCGCAAGGTCTTCGGAGAAATTCCTGCCCTTAGCTACCTGAATTCCCAGAGCGGCGAAAAAATCGGGATCGATATCGAGGTAATCCATGGTCTGGGACTGGTCCTGAGAGAATCCTTCAGGTTGGAAGGCGGACCTCCTGATACCGCGGCCGGGAATCATGGATGAGGCTCCGATGCTGATCACCCCCGGAAGGCTTTTGAATTCATTCCGCAGGGTTTGATAAGACTGCTCCATGACATCGTCCAAGCCCGGAAGAACCACGACGTGCTCTTTATCGAAGCCGAGATTTTTCGACTTCATGAAGAGAAGTTGCTTGTAGATCATCATGGTGCCTATGATCAATACAATGGAGATGGCGAATTGGACAATGACCAGGATGCGGCGGAACCGGATGTTTTTTGTGCCGAATTTGAGTTTACCCCTCAACACTCGCACCGGCTGGAAGGAAGAGAGAAAAAAGGCCGGATAGCTTCCTGCGATGATTCCGACGACGAGAGCAATGCCGACAAAAGCAGGGATGAGCCATGGCATCTTAAGTATGTTCAAACCCAAGCCCCGGCCGACCACGGAATTGAACCAGGGAATGGCAGCCAGAATGAGGACGACTGCAAAGAACAGAGATAGCAGACTGTAGACAACGGACTCACCGAGAAACTGTCCTACCAGCCGGTGGCGTACGGCACCGAGGGTTTTCCGCATCCCCACTTCCTGGGCCCGCGTAGCCGAGCGGGCCGTGGAGAGATTGATGAAGTTGATGCAGGCAATGAGCAGTACGAAGAGTGCGATGGCGGAGAAGAGATAGACATACAGGATACCGCCCTGTGTTCCGATATCCCCGGCGAAATCCGAGTAGAGGTGGATCTTTCTCAATGGCTGAAGATGGAGGGTGATCGACGCGCCAATGGATTTGAGCACGGGGCCGAGGTTCTTTTCGATGAGAGCGGGGAGTTTTTGTTCGAGAACATGAGGATCCGCATTTTTATCCAGAAGAAGATAGGTGTATTGGGAAACAGCCATCCAGTTTTCCATCTCCCTCCTGTTCTCGACATACCGGGTTTCCATAGAGCGGAGAATGTTGAAGGTGAAGTGGGAGTTTGCGGGAACATTTTTGACGACTCCCGTGACGGCATACTCTTTTTCCCCGCCGAACCGGATCATTCTTCCGACGGGATCCTCATCTCCGAAATATTTCCGGGCTGTATCTTCGGTGATCACGGCCGTGTAAGCTGTTTTGAGTGCGGTTTTGGGATCTCCCCTGAGTAAGGGAAAGCTGAATACATCGAAGACGGAATTGTCGGCAAAGGCTACGTTGTCCTCGAAATATTCCTTATCCCCTACCACTACCGGAGACCTGTTGGGATTATCGAACCGGACATATTGGAGCACTTCCGGATATTCGGCGACCATGGCCGGACCGGCAGGAGTCGGTGAAACCGGTGCTTTCATCTGCGTTCCCAGGTTCGCATCGATCGTCACCCGGTAAATGCGGTCGGCATTCTCATGGTATTTGTCGAAGCCGAGCTCGTCCTGGACCCAGAGCAGAATCATAATGCAGGCTGCCATCCCGATGGCCAGGCCAGAGATATTGATCAAGGCGTATCCCTTCTGTTTCTTGATGTTGCGGAGCGCCACTTTGAGGTAGTTGTTAAACATGATCATCCTCCAGATAAGATAATCTTTTATGAAAACCGGGAATGTGCGGATACACTGCCGCCAGAACCAGAGATTGGCGGAGTATCGCCCCCGCGATTTGAAGATTTCGTAGTATTCCTCACAGACATCACCGTAGGCGGCAAATCCGTCATCGAACCAGGCGGAGATTTTGATCAGCCAGCCGGGTATTTTGGGTGGATGGCCGTTCTTCGCGGCTTCAGTTTCATGCCTTATTTTCATCTGGATTTCCGCTTTTTTTATATCCAGTTCTCTACGGCATTTTCCGATCTTCCATCTTACCTCTTCCGATCCAGAATGTATCCGGGAATCTCGGACCAAAGCCTCTCATTCATCTCCTTGGCCGCTCTTAATGCTTTCATCCCCAGGGAAGAAACGGAATAGTAAACCCTGGGCCGGCCCAGCCTTCGTGTCGAAGGCTTTCCTAAGGATTTCGTCACATACTTTTTTGTGACGAGCTGATTGAGGGCGCTGTAGAGGTGGCCGTAGGAGAGTTCTCGTCCGGCAATTTTGGTCACATACTGCCGGATCTTCACTCCGTAGGCATTTTCCGCCAAATGCCATATGGCGACTAAGAGAACCTCCTCGATTTTTGTCAATTCTTTCATATTTCCGGTTGTCTCGCTTTTTACTGGATTTCAGTATTATATACGCTAAGGAGTAGATAAAAGTTTCATTTTCGATAAATATTTGACTGTCAGATTCAGTTTATAGAAATACGGAAGGAGGCAAACATCAATCCTTAAGCCTTATTTTGGCCCACAAAAATTGCATCTAAGGCGATTATTCTGCCATTAGCTAGATGTAACCCTATAATAATGAAATAATTAGCATGGTCTTAAAAAAGGGTGATCAAGCCGGCGTGTTTCAGGATTTCCAGATAATTGAGGATGTGCCGGAGGTCTGATTTCTTCGGATATTGAGCATCCAGCATATTCTTGATATCGAGAACGGAGTTTCGTCCATTTATCAGAAGGTTCAACTCGTCTGTGCTGGAAATCTCTGAATACGGGTACCGGTCGAGAGTGGAATCGGGAAGGCGAGAGATAAATGCATTGTAGCCCTTGTAACCGTTCATCTTCACCATGTCGGTGGGCTTAGGAATGATTCCCGCGGCCCGCTTTTCTTGAGCGGACGGCCGGACCTTTGCCGGACGGGTGTCAAGCTTTCGCGCCACCTCGACCATGTGGTTTCCCAGCAGTGAAAGAAGCGTTTCTCCGATGTCGGCGACCGAGCTCTGCAGTTTTTTGACGTAATCACCGACGCATCGCTTATCAGCCGCCAATTCTAAAACCGATTCCAGAGTTGCCTTCTCATTCGCAACTGCGGTCTCGACATAGACGCGGGCTATCCTGTAGGCTTCTTCAAAGCCGGCGGCATCGGCATGGTTCAGATCTTCAAGACCACGTGCAAGCTGATGTCCGAGGCGCCGCGTGCCGTTGGAGGCCGTCTCCGCAGCGATCTTCAAGGCCATGTTTTCGTCAGCGCCGGCAACGGTGTAAGCGGCGGCTGCACCGATAGTTGCGATGCGCTTCAGGGTCGTAGGATCCGATTTGTCCGGTCTGTCCCCGGACGAGTGATACCACTGATCAGGCCAGGCAATGATGAACACACCGGGCACTTGCACACTCCAGTCGTTGAAGACTTCGTTGTCGGACCCTTTGAACATACTCTCGATACTGTAATAGAAAGGATCCTCGGAGCCGCTCGGGGCGACGATGCGCTGCGGGTATTTCCAGGGATTTTTGCTGCGCAAGTTGTGCAGACGATCCCTGTTGCCCTCCCCGACAAAGCGGAAGTAATTCTCCATGACATCGTTGATGTAATGGGGATTGCCGTAGGATGTGCGGAACAGGCACATAAACGCCTTGTTCTTGCTCAGCCATTCTCCGACCATGTCCATGTTGATGTTGCAAAGCGTGTTTTCCATGAGGTTCAAGTTTGCCTTGACCCACCGGGCCGTGCCGGCAAATTCCGGTCCCCAGAGAAAGCGGATGGTTCTTTTAGCTCTGGGGAGACGCCCTTCTTCGATAAGCGTGTGCAGAGTCCGGGCGATCTCCAGTATGGCGGCAGAGCCTGATTTGTTATCGTTCGCACCTTGCTTGGTGTACCATTCGAAAAGATGAGCGCTGAAGATAATTTCCCCTGCCTCAGGATCGGTTCCGGGAATGTGACAGACCACATCCTGAACATCAAAATCCATCAGCTTGCTCTCGACCTGAGCATGGACAACGATCTTCTCTCCCGACAAAAGTCGTTTTTTTAAGTACTGGCCTTCCCTCGGCGGCAGGCAGAAGGCGAATTTAACCGGACGGTCTTTTGTCGGCCGGAGAGAACCCCAGGGAAAGGGAATCTGGAGGGGATCGGAATACGGCCGCTCCGAATACATGGAAACGACACCCGCCGCTCCCCTTTCCATACAGGCTCTCCGGTGGACCTCGACCGGATGGCCTTCGGTGACCACAATCATGCCCTTGATATCAGCACACCCCAATTCCTCGGCGCTTCCTTGGCCCACCCAAACCAACGCGGCTTTTACATCCGCGGATGCGCTTCCTTTGAGCAGCATGGCCGTAAGATCCCGGTAGGAGGCCAGCTTGCGGTGCCCTGGTTCGACTTCCCACAACTCCCCTCTAATGCCGTCCCAAGTTTTATCCTCCCAGTTTTCCCCCTCCACACAACTCCAGACATCGGAAGCCGGAAAACGGACGATCTCCGCACCCGGCAGACCGTATTCCTTGAGCTTTTCGTAGATGAATTGCGCTTCATAGAATGTGCCTGAATATTCTTTCGCAGGACGGTTTCTGTTGTAGCCGGCCGTTGCGGCGATCGTGTTCCAGGCTTCCTCTCCTGAGACTTCACCGATGATCTCAGCCATGTAGTCTTCGGGCAGAAAAGTCCATTGAAGCCATGGCGTCATCTGAGCTATGCCCGTCCCTCCGAATAAAATGAGACCGATTGCGAAGATTGCTGCTTTCCTTATGGTCATCTCGACCTCCTCTCAAAATACGTCAAAAAAACAAGAAGCAAGAGTATCGGTTCAATAACAATTCCTTCATAATAAATTCAAAGCGCAATGTCAAAAAGGATTCCTTGAATCGAGGGCCACCTTACGTAATTGGGAAATAAGTATGATGTCCCCCGATTATACGTAATTGGGAAATAAGTATGATGTCCCCCAATTACTTTTGCCGATCTCCACAGCATCCTCTGCCAGCTTTTTTGTCCGTTGCATAAATAAGTTGGCAGTGGTAGCATCTTCATGCCGTGAAAATAAACGCACCTCCGGAAAGAAGCACAGGAAGACTGACTGATATCAAGTCTTTTTTGCTCCACAAACCGGAGATCCCGACCCTGATCGAGTTCGCTTCGAAAACGGATAGAGAGGACTACAGCCAGAGGATCATGCAACGGATCGGAATAGATGTCACCAGGTATGCCGTGCTGAACATTCACAAGATAGGGGTCGAAGTTCCTGTTCGCTATGTCTTCGAAGAATTGTTGAATTGGGACGGAGATTCCACCTGTTGGCCGAATCACATCGCCACGGTCGACCGGATAGACGGGCAACTCGAAAACATCAAGATCTATCTTTTCGGATGGAAGAGATATCCCTTTGGATTCCAGAACAGTTTTTTCGGTTTGAAATTCATTCCTCTATTCAGCCTGAACGCCCTGAAATTTCAGCATCTGCCGGGTCTATCCGACGATAATGCCCGGTTTCTGCTCTACGGGAGCAGCGGGGGCTATCCCATCGGGATCTTCACCATGTATGCCCGCTCACCCATTGCCGAACAAGGGGAGGTCGAACAGACTCAACTTTTTTTAGCTGTCGGATTCAATTTCTACGGAAATGAAAAAGGATCAAAGATCCGATTCATTAACAAGGCTTGGGAAAAAGTTCATAACAGAGTCACCGGGAATACCCTGAACAGATTCAAGCAGCTCTGCGAATGGAGATTTCACCGGCTTCAAGAGGGACAATACCATAATAGCTTCTGATTTGAGATATGCATTCGGGGGACATCATACTTAATTCGGAATTAAGTATGACGTCCCTTTATCTTTATTCTAGGATTATCGGCAGATCAGCCTGCCGGCCTCAAGAGCTACCCTGAGTATTTCCGCACAATTCTTGTCCTTGGTGTGGTAACCGGATTTTTTGGTCGTCTTCTGACGGATGACCAGCACCTCAGCCCTCTTGTCCTTTTGGTACTCGCAAATAATGGATTCTTCAAGCGTGATCCGGTCTTTGAAGGGTTGGAGTTCGAATCCCGGCTTTGCGGCCAGGACACAGTAAAAATAAGGATAGCTGGTCCCTTGAACCACATTGAGGTTGATTTGAGCCTGGAGGCCGTAGAACCCCTCGGGACTACCGGGAAAGGCTACGGAAAACCGGACGTCGACCGGAACCGTCTCGTGCACCTTGCCCAAGGCCAGCATCATGGACGGTTTGAACTGCTCCCCTTCCTGTCCGAGGGTTTTAAATTCATCGTAAAGTTTTAAAATTATTTTGACCTTGATGGCTAAATTGGGCTGTTTCAGGATGAACCGCATACCGGATAGCCAGAGAGGGAGGACCAATACGGCTGTGTCGACAGCCAAAATGACCGTTACTCTAAAATCTTCGGCAAGGATTCCGAGGCTGTAACTGAGGGCAAGGGCCAGGCCCCCAAAGAGAAGCAGACTGAAAAAGCCGAGAGGATTGGAGACATCCAAGGCATCACGGTCCCATTTTCGACTGCGTTTGCGGAGCCGGTCGATCTCCTGAATTTTCTCCAGCGGAACGTTCTTCCAACTGGGATCTGTATTGAAACTTTTTAGCCTAATACGGCTGTCGTATCCTTTGACCAAAACCAATCCGACGCCTATGATAAGAAAAGGAATCCCAATGAAAGGATTCATAAACGCCAGCTGCAGGACAAATCCAGCCACCAGCAGTATCAAAGTCAGGTTGATGCGAATGTTGTATGGAAGGTTCTTGGCGAAATGAAACCGCACACTGTCCCGGTCCTCCGGTTGAGGGAATCCGAATATTCGAGATAGGGTTGTCATTGGGAGCTCCTTTGATCCGGACAATTCCTGAGGGCGGAACGATTTTGATCCACTGTTCGCCACCTCTCACCCGGGCTTCTTTTGCTATCCAAAAAAACCTCTCGCCCCGATTGGCACCCGGAATTGGGATGAAGAACGGTCCTGCATTTTTGAAGCGCTTGTTCCAATTCACCGTAACCATGGACCTTAAAATAAAGCGGACACGCACCGTGGCAGATGGCAAAGTGCTCGCATTTCCTGCAATCGGGATGAGCGGAGCGTTTCTCTCTTAAAAACCTGCTTTTGTCTCCAAACCATACGGCCTTAAATCCATCGCGAAGCAAATGACCCAGGGGTTCTTTCCAACTGGAACAAGGAAGAACTCTGCCGAAGGGATCCACAGAGAGAAGCCCCTCACAGGCACTGCATCCCTTGTTTCCAAGTTGGTGGGAGACCGGATTGAACAGGCACATCGGCGTCGGGGAATACCATAGAAGGCGGATTCCTTCCTTATCCGCCTCAGATTTTATTTTCAGGACAATTTCCTTGATTTCACTGTATGATATGGTCAACTCAGGATCGATACCGCGGCCGGCCGGTATGAGCATATTCAGAGAGAAACGCTCAAAGCCCAAAGACTTGGCAAAACGGGCCATCCCGGGTAGAGTGGCCACATTCAAACCGCAGAGGGTGGCGTGCGGATGACAGATGATTCCCGCAGTTTTCAAGGCTTTGAGTCCGTTTACAGAAGCTTCGAAAGCATTTCCGACGCCGACAATTGCGTCATGAACACCGGAATCCGGGGATTCGATGCTCACTTGAGCCGATGCCAACCCGGCCGCTTTTAAACGCTCGGAGAATCGTTCGTCGATCATCGTCCCGTTGGTGATCAAGTTGACGCGCATATTCAGAACACCGGAGGCGTAGGCGATCAGTTCAATAAGGTCAGGCCTGAGTGTCGGCTCTCCCCCGGTGAAGGACACACTTGGCACCTCCGCATCACGGCGGATAATATCCAGGACTCTTTTGACATCGGCGGTCGACAATTCCTCGAGCCCGGAATCGCCTGCGCTCTCCGAGACACAGGTACAGGCCGCATAGCAGAAACGGCATTTTATGTTGCAGCGCCAGGTGAGGGCAACTTCCGACAAGACGGGGAGTTCAATGTACCCGAGATCAAAGCGAATCCGTTCCAGGCTGGGCGATCGGTAACCATCGCAAACGGCCGAGCTCAGCACACGGGAGAGGTCCGTGAAAAAAGAATGGAGCTGGCCCGGAAGTTGGTGATCCATTGGTCTCGATTTTAAGAAATCCCCGACCGAGCCGCCTTGGAGAATGTGGTGAAGCACTCTGGCTCCAGTGTGGTTCAGCTTGAAGGCCTGGTTGGGCATGCGGATCAGGACGCGGTCGGTCAGCCTGACAAAAACATAGGGACGGATCTTGGCCACGAAAGCGTCGATCCAATCTAAAGAAAAGGTAGGGGCGGCCATCAGTGTCCTCCTCCGCTGACACAGGCGGAATGACAGGCCGAATGGCAGGCCGAGTGGCAAGCCGAGTGACAGGCTGAGTGACAGGCTGAATGACAGGCGTCATGGCAGGCCGCATGACAGGCATCGATGCCTTCGGCGGCGCTTCCCAAAAATT
>JAFGNQ010000363.1 GCA_016926925.1 Candidatus Aminicenantota bacterium | reverse complement strand
GAAAAAAGGCCTTCTTCTGGAAGCCAAGCTAAAACTGAAAAATGTTTCTACGGATTCCAATTATCCCGGTGTGAGCTCGTGCGGCCAAAAATTGTATGTTCTCACCGGAATTTGGGAGCAGCCGGTCAAGTGCATCGATACGCCCGGATATTTTTATAAGGACATTCCCTCCAACGAAAACAACATGACCATCGACATCCTCCAGCAAGTCAGGGATTGGATCAATGGGACTGAAGTGAACCACGGACTGCTCTTTACCGGAGTCAATGAAAGCTGGATTCACAACAATCAAAAATGCGTCTCCTATTACACGGCCGAACTGTACATCAAATTCCGTGAGCACTTCGATTGATTTTAAGGATCTCATTTGGCACTTTAAGGCAATGCTGTAGCCGGAATTATATTCCCGGTACTATCCACACTCAGGGGAATCATTCCACAAAGGTCGTATACTCTCCGACTTCAACAGATTTGAGAAGCACTCAGGCAATTCTCTCTATAGGCTTTTATTCGATATAGCCCAGCTCTTTAAGCTTTTCACGAACCCTGGCGTGCCCCTCCTCCGCCTCGAATATCCGGTAGTCTTTGAAGGACAAGTATACTTTTTGGCCGACACGCCACTGCTCTCTATTGAATTTGTTTTTGTTTTCGATAACGGAGAGGGACACTTCTCCGGCATCGAAATCGACCTCGTAATGACTGCCGCGATAATGGATCATCCTGATTGCAAAAGGCAGAGAATATGCAACTGGAGCCGCAATCAGTTCGATGTCTTCCGGCCTGATCAGCAGAACGACATTCCCGTCGGGCAAGACATCTCCCGTCTTCGGCTCGATGTTCGAGCCCGTTCCTTTGATGAATATTCTTCCATTTGTTACAACGGCATCCAGGACATTCACTTGCCCGATGAAACTGGCCACGAATTTGCTCATGGGATTTTCGTACACGTCTCGTGCGTTTCCGTACTGCTCCACCCGGCCCCGATTGATCAGAACTATTTTATCCGATATTTCGATGGCCTCATTCTGGTCATGAGTCACAAAAATGCTTGTGATTTCGTACTTGTCATGGAATTCTCTCAGCCACTGGGCAAGGTTGCTGCGAACCTTAGCATCGAGAGCACCGAAAGGCTCATCCAGCAATAAAACTCTCGGCTCAGTCGCCAATGCCCGGGCCAGTGCGACACGCTGTCTTTGACCGCCGGAAAGTTGATCCGGGTAATGCTTTTCATATCCGTTCAGCTTGACGAGGTTAATGAGTTCGGCGACCTTGTCCCGGGTGTATGTTTTTTTCTGTTTCTGTATCTCGAGCCCGAAGGAGATGTTCTTGGCAACGTCCATGTGCTTGAACAGGGCGTAATGCTGAAACACAAAACCAACCCTTCTCTTTTGGGTAGCCATCGCAGTAACATCTTTGCCTGTCAGATAGATCTCGCCGCTGTCCGCAGTCTCCAAGCCGGCTATGATCCTGAGAATGGTGCTTTTTCCCGATCCACTGGGACCCAGTAAAGCAACCAGCTCGCCGGCTTCAACCTTAAAGCTTACATCATCGACTGCAACGAAATCGCCGAATTTTTTCGAGATACCGTTGACCGAAATGCCCATCTCAATCGACTCCTTTCCGCCTGTAAATGTGCTGCATGGCTGTGAGTATAACAAAAGACAACACGGCCAAAAGGATGGCCGCAGAAAAAGCGCCCACATAGTTGAAATCGGTAAATTCTTGATGAATATGCAAAGTCGCTGTCTGAGTTTTGCGGATGATGCTTCCACTCACAACCAGGACCGCACCGAATTCACCGATAGACCGTGCAACAGTCAGCGTAATCCCATAAGCAAGTCCCCATTTTATGGAAGGCAGAGTGACTCTCCGGAAAGTCTGCCATTTCGATGCTCCCAACACATAGGCCGACTCCTCTTGCTCCAACCCGAATTCTTTTAAAACGGGGACGATTTCCCTGGCTACGAAGGGCAGTGTGACAAAAAGAGTGGCAATGAGCATACCAGGAAAGGCGTAGACAATTTTGATATTTCCGGCTTCGAGCCAGCTCCCGAGCCAGCCGTTCGGCCCGAACAGGAGGATGAACATAAATCCGGCTACAACCGGAGAAACCGCAAACGGAAGATCGACCAGCCCTTCCATCAGGAGTTTGCCGTGAAACCGGTGTTTCACCAAGGTTATGGCCAGAATGACACCAAAGAATGTGTTGATGACAACGGTGACGGCGGTTATCCACAGCGTCAGCCCGAAAGAATGGACAGCCTCCGGCGCCGTGAGCGCGTTGATGAAAACCTGGAATCCTTCGCTAAAAGCCTCTCTGACAATACCGAAGACCGGCATCAAAATCATGAAAAAGAACCAGCCTACAACAGCCACGATCAGCAAGTTCTTTCCGAACCGCCTCTCTTTGCGCACAACACGAATCAAATCATTGGACATGCTCATGTTTCCGGCTCCAACGCTGCAATCGGTTGAGCAAAATCAGGATAAGAAAAGAGCATAAAAGCAAAACCACGGACAAGCCCAAAGCACCCTGCGGATTGTAGCTTTCCAATTCTCCGTAGATGTAGACCGATGCCACCTGGGTTTTGAAGGGAATGTTTCCGGAGATAATGGCGATGGACCCGAATTCTCCGATTGCCCGGCTGAAAGAGAGCGCGGCTCCTGTTAATACCGCAGGAGTGATGGTGGGAAGCACAATACGGCGGAAAATGGTGACGGGCCGGGCCCCCAGGGTTTTTGCAGCCTCCTCCATGTCCAGGTCCATCTCCTGCAAGACCGGCTGTACAGCCCGCACAACAAAGGGAAAGGAGACATACATCAGAGCCAATACGATGCCGGGTTTGTTGAATATGATATGCAATCCCTGTTTTTCAAGAAATCCGCCCAGGAAACTCCTGGGTCCGTAAAGCGAAACCAGCATAATCCCCGTAACTACCGTAGGTACGGCAAAAGGCAAATCAATGAGCGCATTCATCAGGTTTTTCAAGGGAAACCGATAGCGGACGAGCACCCAAGCCGTAGCCGTTCCGGTAATGACGTTGAACAGAACCATAAAGAATGCGGTCACAAAAGTGAGTTTCATGGCATATAAAGCCTGTGGAGTGGAGATGTTCGACCAGAGACCCGATAGACTCCCTTTGAAGGCTTGAAGAGTGATTGCCGCAATAGGCAGAATGATAAGGACGCCCACATAAAAAAAGGAAAGCGAGCGCAGGATCAACTCCCCTCTTCCGGAAACGGATATCTTGAACGAGGGTCTATTCATGTGCCAATTCTTCCAGAATCGCACTCCAGATACCCTTTGCTCCGAAGATTTCTTCGTAAACGCGTTCCCATCCTCCCAAATATTCGATATCGAACAGGAGGTCGGGCACCGGATATTGTTGTGCAAACTCAGCAGCCACCTCTTCGTCAACCGGTCTGAAACCGTACTTGGCAAAAGCCCTCTGAGCCTCTCTGGAGACTGCGAAATCCACAAATGCTTGGGCCAGCTCCCGGTTTCCATGTTTGTCCACGTTCTTATCGATGACAGCGATCGGATTTTCTATCAGGATAGTGGCTCGGGGAATCACATAGCCGATATCCCGGCCTTGCTTTATCCGCAGAAGCACTTCATTCTCATAGGTCACCAGAACATCACCGATCCCGTTTTCGAACGTCGTCACGGATGCCCGGCCCGATTTGTCCATGACTTTGACGTTTCTCTGAATGGATTTCAGAAGCTTCTTAGCGGCCTCTTTATCTGGAAGTCCCTTTTCTGCTTCGCTGGTTTTGAGACCTGCACCATAGATGGCATTGATGTCCCACATTGCCCCCCCGGATGTCTTAGGGTTTGGGTAAAGAACCTCCACTCCTTTCTTGGTGAGATCCTGCCAATCCTCAATATTTTTTGGATTTCCCGGACGGAAGGCAATGGCCACGACCGAATGCGTAATGAATCCTCCGAATTTTGCATCTTTCCAATTATGGGTAATGAGCCCATTGATTTTCAGCTCGTTCACATCTTTTTCCAAAGACAGAGCAGCGATGTCCGCTTCAAAACCGGCGACGATCGCCCGTGCTTGTGCTCCTGAGGCAATGTAAGATTCGGCAAACTTGACGTTTTGTCCTGTCTTTTCCATCCAGAATTTTTTAAATGCCGGAATGATTTCCTTCTCGTAGGCTTCCTTGGGGACTGTGTACGCCCCTAATGTGAGTGTCATCTCCTTGCCGGCCCCTTTCCCCTTGTCTTTGTTGCAAAACATAAGAGTCAAGCAGATGAGAATTACTGCCAGCAACGCTTTTTTCATAATCTAACTCCTTTTTTAAAATTAGAGCTACACAGCGGTCGTATCTGCTTCCATTTCCAAACCGGCAGAGAATGATCCGTTACTTTGAAAAGCATCTTTTTAATTCAACAATGACACACTTGATGTAGCTATGAGCTCCTATAACACTCTTATAACACTCCTAATGTAGTGTTGTGTTGAGGAGATGTCAAGTTATTTTTCAAGATAAACACATCCGCCTGGCATAAAAAAAAACGGAGCCCGTTCCACGAACGGACCCCGCATTCTTGTCGGAAATCTTCAGGTGTATCGTACTACTTTTGCGACATACGCTGGTAATACTCGAATCTTTCTTTCACTTCGCTTTCTGCGCGGGCAAAAAGTTCTTCGGCTATGTCAGGGTGCTGCTGCGCCAGTGTGCGGTAACGGATCTCGTTTGCGAGGAAGGTTTGATAATCGATCTTAGGCTCCCGCGAATCCAGAATCAAGGGATTCTTTCCGTCTTTTGCCAACATTGGATTGTACCTGTAGAGAATCCAATGCCCGGACTCTACGGCCATTTTCTCTTCGGCTTGTGTGTGCCTCATATCAAAGCCGTGAGCAATGCACGGGGCATAGGCAATGATCAAGGATGGGCCGTCGTACGCTTCGGCTTCCAGGAAGGCTTTGAGAGCTTGATTCTGGTTAGCACCCATTGCGATTGCGGCAACATAAGCATAGCCATAGGTCATAGCCATTAAGCCTAAATCCTTTTTCTTCGTCCTTTTTCCTGCAGCTGCAAATTTGGCGACAGACCCAGTGGGTGTCGATTTCGAGGCCTGTCCCCCGGTATTGGAATAGACTTCTGTGTCCAGAACGAGGATGTTGACGTTTTTGTTCATGGCGAGCACATGATCCAATCCACCGTAACCGATATCGTAAGCCCATCCATCTCCGCCTATAGCCCAGACACTCTTGTCCACGATGTAATCTTGAAATTCCTCAATCTTCTCCAAAATACCTTTCGCTTTGCCGTTAGCTTTGGACAGGGCTTCCTGCAGTGCATCTTTTACAGCACGGGCTGCATTTTTGGCTTCATCATCTACAGAATTCCAAAGCTCTCTGCTCCGTGCTAAAGCTTGAGTCAATCGAGGAGTGGTTCCCATTTCCATGATATCCCGGATATTCATCAGAAGTTGTTCCCTATGGGAGTTAATGGCCAGGCGCATTCCGAAGCCATATTCCGCATTGTCTTCGAAAAGAGAATTGGCCCATGTAGGACCTTGCCCATATTCATTTTTACAATAGGGAATCGTAGGGAACGTACCGCCATAGATCGAGGAACAGCCGGTTGCATTGGCAATGATCATTCTGTCTCCAAAGAGTTGTGATGCCAGTTTGAGGTATGCCGTCTCGCCACATCCCGCACAGGCGCCATGAAACTCAAAATAAGGCATCAGGAATTGACTTCCTTTGACAGTTTCCCTCTTAACCCCGTCCAGAACGCCGTAGGCAAGGCTTTCGAAGAAATGTTCATTGGCATTTTCTCCTTGCCGGCGGGCTTCCTCCAGAGGAATCATTTCGAGAGCTTTTTCCTTTGCCGGACATACCTCCACACAATTCCCGCATCCGACACAATCCTCTGCATAAACTTGAACACGATACTCGAGATTCTTCTCGTTTTTGGTTTTGGACGCTGCGGTAATAAAACTCTCGGGAGCATCTTTTAAATCTTTTGGATCGATCTGTTTGGCACGGATGGTAGCGTGAGGACAGACAAAAGAACACTGG
>JAFGNQ010000362.1 GCA_016926925.1 Candidatus Aminicenantota bacterium | reverse complement strand
GATCGGATTATTGCCGGTGCACGGTAAAGGCGATCGAGCTTTTGGGAGGAATGGAGAAATTCATCCCCAAAGATTCACGGGTGGCCATTCTTCCCAATGTGCAGAGATGGCACCCCGGTACTTTCACAAAGCCGGATATTGTCCGCGCAGTTGTTCAGATGTGCCGGAAGGCGGGAGCGAGAGAAGTCAACTGCCTCTCCTGGCTTGAAATGGAAAACTGGGAGAAAACGGGTCTTGTCGCCGTTTTGAAAGAGGAAGGGGCTAACCTGAAACTGATTGCCAGCGAGGAGTCCAATTTCAGAACCGTTAAAGTCACCCAGGGCAGAGCGCTTGACGAGGCCATGATCATGAAGGAGTTCGACAACAACGATGTCTTTATCGACCTGCCTATCACTAAAGACCATGCCGGAAACAAGTTCACGGGAACCATGAAGAATTTGATGGGATTGAATTTTCGTCAAAACAACAGGGCGAAATTCCACAAAGAGAATTGGAAGACGGACATCGACGACATCAAACACCTGGATCAATGCATCGCGGATTTGAACACCATTATAAAACCCGTATTGTGTATTGTGGACGCCACGGAATTCATCATCACCAACGGCCCTATGGGGCCTGGGGAGATAATGCGGCCGCAAAAAGTTGTGGCCGGCGTGGACAGAGTGGCTGTCGATTCCTTTTGCTGCACCCTCTGGGGGCTCAAACCGGAGCAGATCTTCCAAATCCAAATGGCGGGCGCTCATGGTCTGGGGGAGAGGAATCTTTCAAAAGTAACAATCAAGGAGATTACGCTTTAGGTCAGCGTTCTATCGAATTTTGGTTTGACAGGGAAAATCATTTGTGACTACAATGGGCCAAAATGGAAGGAGAGTCTTTATGAATGAAATCATACAATCCGAAAAAAATTCAAGCCGCGGATTTTCGAGGCGGGAATTCGTCAAGTACGCCCTGACTGCGTCCGCGCTTTCTATTCCCGCACTGACTAAGGCAAATGCGGGAATTTACCAGAGCATAAAAGAACTGAACCAGAAGTATATCCAGGACGAATCACCGGATGGTGCATACTGGGACACGATCAGGAGACACTATATGTTTCAGGATGGAATCATCATGATGAACAACGGCACCGTCGGCCCCATGCCAAAATCCGTGTTCAACACTCTGATGAGAGAATTCAAGGTTCAGGCTACCAATCCTTTTGACGTTTACAACTACCAGCCGCAGTATAAAGAGCGGGTTCGCAGGAAAGTCGCTCAATTCATCAACGCGGATCCCGAGGAACTGGTCCTCACCCGTAACACGACCGAAGGGATCAATTTCGTAGCCAGCGGCATGGATCTGAAAGAAGGGGATGAAGTGATCCTTTCGACCATGGAGCATCCGGGAGGAACTCATCCATGGAACCTGAAAGCCGAGAGATACGGGATCAAAGTCAGTTGGGTGCCTATCGGGTTGCCTCCTAAGAGCGTCGATGAGTTTGTCAGCGGCTTCGAAAAAGCCATCACACCTAAAACCAAAGTCATAAGCGTCAGCCATACCGTCTACATATCAGGATTGATTTCACCGCTAAAAGAACTGTGCAAGATGGCTCATGAGAAAGGTATTCTCGTCGTAGCTGACAGTGCCCACGGCATAGGGATGCTGGACCTGGACATGAAGGAAATGGACATCGATTTCTTTGCCACGAGTCCTTACAAATGGCTGGGGGCACCCACGGGAGTGGGCGTCCTCTACATCAAGAAAGAGCATCAGGAGAAACTCTGGCCGACTCTCGCCACTGGAGGATGGAACACTTACAAAGATTCCAGAAAGTTCGAGTGTGTGGGACAAAGAGCGGAGGCTCTCTTCGTTGCCCTGGGTGAAGCCGTAGATTTTCAGAACTACATCGGAAAAGACCGGATCGAGAGGAGAATCAAAACGCTTGCAAGCTATTTCAAGCAGGAACTGAAAAAGATACCGGGTGTCCGGCTCCACACATCTGAGGATCTTTATATCAGCGGAGGTTTGACGGCCTTTTCCGCGGAGGGGCTCGATCCGGAAAAGCTTGTCGAGTATGTCTGGGATAAGTACAACATCATCATCCGACCCATTGGGAGCAAAGGTAAAGACACTTATGGTGTTCGCGTGTCGACCCACATTTTCATTGCCTTCAAGCATGTGGATCTCTTGCTGGAGGGAATCCGTCATCTTGTGAAGCACGGCGCTTAGATAAAACCAGCTTTCCGATGAAAAATTAAGAGAGCGGCTCATACATATTGAAGACGACGCTCTCTTCTATTTCTTGCGTACATAAGATAACAGGAAGGTGCTGTGTTTGTCCGGTTTTTCGATAGTGTCTCCCAGAAAAAATGCGTTCCATCTTCTCGAATCAGCACTTCCTCGCATATAATTTTCGAGCGCTGAATTCGGAGCGGTCAATAGAATTCAGCAGGTATTCCCGCCCTGATTACCAGAGATCTCAATTCAGCAAGATCTTTTTTGGAGGCAGGCCGGAGGTCTTTGTCCGGAGCATCGCGGTCCAGAGAATAAACCTGAACGAATCGAGGTTTTATCGTTATCAGCCTCTCAATCCATGCCTGTATGTTTTTCGCAGATAGGTTTCCCGAACTTCCCGTGGAAAAGAGAGCTTGGATCGTAACACCGGGCATTTGTGTCAGCCCGCTCGTGATTGCGTCCAGTCCGATCCCT
The DNA here is from genome assembly GCA_016926925.1 of Candidatus Aminicenantota bacterium. The sequence goes on along the minus strand of JAFGNQ010000362.1, from coordinate 23,639 downwards.
GAAGCGGGGTGGTTGTATTTGGCAAATGTCTCTTCACAGCCGCAGTCGAGTTTCATGATCTTTGTATCCAGCTTTTCCAGCGCTGCTCTTATTCTCGAATCTGCAATGAGGGAGGAATTGGAGAGGATCGCCGTCTTGGCTTGTGGTGCCAACGCGTCTCTAAGGCCAATGACTTCATGGACCAACTCCGGAAAACCGGGATGCAATGTGGCTTCTCCGTTTCCGGAAAAAGTGATGAAGGCTGGGCTGACGGGCAGGTTTAAAAGAGCCTCCTCGACCGCTTTTTTCACATCCTCGGCCGAAGGCCAAACAAAATTCTGAACGGCTTGGGTTCCATGAGGGGCGCCCCATCCGTATTGACAATAGACACAGTCGAATGAACAAACTTTTTGCCCGGCAGCCAGAATGTTGATACCCAGGGAGCGTCCCAATCGTCTGGAGCGGACAGGCCCGTAAATGATTTCATTTTTAAGAGGCAGCAGCATCTTAAACTCCCTTCGTTATGTGTTTCAGGGCACTTGCGGCTCTTCTGATGCCTTCCCTGATCTCTTTTTCATCAAGTCGGGAAATGGAAATGCGGAAATATTCCGATGCCTTCTTTGAGGGAAAATAATAGCTTCCAGGAGAGACGACGACCCCGTGCCGCATCATGATCTCATAAAGCCGGTTTTCTTCGATCCTTTGGGGCAACCGGACCCAGATGGTGTAGCCTCCTGCCGGCCGTGTCCAGGAAATTTCCCGGGGAAAGTGCCGCTCGATCTCCGAAAGGGCGACCTCCATACGGTTTCGGAATACGCGGTGAAGCCTTCGGAGCTGCCGGTCGTAATGCCCGTTTTTAACGAATTCGTACATAATCATCTGGACGAAAAGGCTGCTCGTCAAATCGGAAAAGCGTTTGACGGCGCTCAGACGGCTGATGCATTCCTTATCGGCCGTGACCCAACCGATTCGAAGGCCGGGAAACAAAGCTTTGGAGAAGGTGCCGAGATAGATGACGATATTGGCTTCATCGATGGATTTGATGGGAAGCGGCAGTTTTCCGTAGTATTTCATGTCTTCTTCGAATCCGTCCTCGACGATGGGAACCTTGTGTTTCAAGCAGATGGTGAGCAGCTTTTCCCGATGTTGGTGGGATGTGGTGATTCCGGTGGGATTCTGAAAGTTGGGAATGGTGTAAACAAAGCTCACTTTTTGCTCGGTGAGTGCCTCCTCGAGAGAATCCAAGTCCATACCGTCGTTCCTCATGGGAATTGCGATCGTTTCGGCACCGGCAAATTTGAGAAGGGGAAGAATGTTGGCGTATGTCGGCGCCTCGATGGCCACTTTGGAGCCCTGCCCGACAAAAATGCGGAGGAGGAGATCCAGTCCCTGCTGGGCACCGTTTGTGATCAAAATTTCCTTGCTGCTCACAGATATACCATGCAGACGAAGGCGCTGGGCAATAAGCTGCCTCAGGGGAAAATAACCGCCGTAATCGCCGTATTGAAGAGAATCGGCCCCTGAGTAAAACAAAACGTTGCTCGTGCTTTGCTTGAAATCTTTCATAGGAAAAAGGCGCGGGTCGAGATCGAGTTTGGAAATGTTGATAATATCATCAGGAATTGGATCCGTCTTCGGCTGTTCCGGGGAATAGAGGAGGAATATGTCGTGGATCTGCCGCGCAGGTTCCGTCACTGCATCATGCCATGGAATCGGACTTTTTCTATCCGGTTGGTAGGCCGCCTCCCTGCGTCTTTCCTGGATGCGATGATAGGAGCCCGGCCTGCTGGAGAGATAGCCAAGCGCCTGCAACTCTTCATAAGCCCGGTTTACTGTGGTCCTATTGACGCCCAGCATTTCAGCCAGTTTTCTGGATGAGGGAAGCGTTTGCCCGGATTCCAGGGTGCCTTCTCGGATGTGCCTTTTTACTGCATCGATGATCTGCTGGTATAGGGGCACTGCCTTTTTCCTGTCGATATTGATAAGCATAGAAACCTTTCTCGTTATTTTCACTAAGATTCTCCTTTGCTAGCCTGAACACATATTCATCCCATTAGGAAGAGTATGAAGATTATTATAAATACCAAAAGGGCCAGCAGCTTGCTGCTGACGAATCCTCTGCGTTTTTTCATTTCATGCCTCCTGGTTTGCCGTGTCCGTCTCTCACTATAAGATTGGAATTGGTTTCAGTCAACAGCCAATCACATCATAATTTAAACCATCCAATTATTTGGGTGGGGGGCTTGTACGGACATGCTCGGGTTGAGAAAATCAGAGGTGAAATTCAGCGGTTCTCTTCCCTATTGTATGTGCAAGAGGAGATTCAGGTTATGCTTCACGAGCTCAACACGCAATTTGACCTAGAACTGCAGAGCCATTGCAGCCGTTTATTAAGTTGTGTGTTCTTCATTAGAATGCTATAACCTGCTGAATAAAATCACGTATAATAGGTGTAATCTATATTCGAGTGCAGAGATTGCATCTTTAGGAGGTACGTTTTGAGGAGAATCATAACAGTCGGATTGAGTTTACTATTGGTTTTTGTATTGTCAGGGCCAATCACAGCCCAGAAGACCAAAACCGAGGAAGGGATCAAAATAATTTCCAACGGCAGCAAGCCCAAGCCCCAAAAAGGGGTGCCCAGCAAGGTAACCTTAACCGAGGAATTGCGCTTCGGTGAAGGGGATGATCCGGAAAAGTCCTTCTCTCAAGTCGCTTTTTTTGTTGTCACCGATGAGGGGCATGTTGTCGCAACCGATATAAAGGATCGCAAGGTGAAAGTCTTTGATGCGGAAGGAAATTTCCTCAGAAATATCGGCAAATCCGGACAGGGGCCGGGCGAATTCCAGATACCGGGTGGACTTGTCCTGACACCCAACAACGATCTGCTGATCGAAGATTCCATGGGGAGACGCTTGGTTTTTTTCACGTTGGAAGGTGAATTTATCAAGAACGTTTCAGTCGCTGATAAAATGGGCTTGCTTAACCTGGTTTTAGACGCGGACGGCAACTATCTTGGACGACAATTGGGTTTGGAAGGTCAAAAAATGTACTTCGAGATGAAGAAGTATGACAAAGATCTCAATCCCGTATTTACCATGGACAAAGTTGAATTTGATATCCCGGTTCCCGGTTCAGGGGTGAAGATCGATATGATGGACATGGTCACGGTTTATCTCTTTGACAGCGCAGGAAATGTTTTCTATGGCCGCAACAGAGACTATGAAATCAAAGTCTTTAAACCAGACGGAACACATATCCGCAGCATCCGTAAAGATTTCAAACCGGTCAAAGTGACGCATGAAGATATCGATATGTTGTCGGAGCGTGTGCCCACAGGCATTATGAGGGGCATAGATCCGAACGATTTTTTTGAATTCCCAAAAGAATTCCCTCCCTTTCAGGCATTCATCCTGGACGAACAAGACCGGCTTTTTGTGCGCACTTGGATCAAGGGAAAGGAAAAGGGGGCCTATATCGTGGATGTCTTTGATGCCGAAGGTCGCTTTATCTCTCAGTTTGAGACGAAATTGGACATCAGGGTTTGCAAAGGCGATAAGATCTACGGTGTGGAAGATAATGAAGACGGGTTTTTGCTGGTTAAGCGATACCGGATTTCCTGGGGAAATTAAAAGCTTAGGAAACTTCGTGGTAGCGGAAGCAGTCAACGATGTGGTCGTTGACCATACCCACCGCCTGCATATAGGCATAGCAGATGGTCGATCCTACGAATTTGAAACCGCGGTTCTTCAGGTCATTGCTCATGGCCTCGGATTCCGCTGAGGTCGTCGGGATTTCCTGGAGAGTTTTCCAGGAATTTTTTTGAGGCTTCCCGCCGACATATTGCCATATGAATGCATCGATATTTCCATATTGACCCCTGACTTCGAGGAATGCTCTTGCGTTGGAGACGGCAGCTTCGATTTTCATTCGATTGCGTATGATCCCCTTATCCAGGAGAAGTTCTTCGACCTTTCGGCAGTCGTAGGCCGCGATTTTTTCAGGGACGAAATTGTCAAAGGCCAGACGAAAACGGCTGCGCTTTTTCAGGATGGTGATCCAACTCAATCCTGCCTGCATTCCTTCGAGGACTAGGAACTCGAAGAGCTTCCGGTCATCGTGGACTGGGACTCCCCATTCTTCGTCATGGTAGATTCGGGAAAAGGGATCACTGTCCGCCCATGCGCATCTTTCTTTCCCCATCGCTACTTCACCTCAGGGTCGGACGTCATTTTGAATCCAGCACTTCGAGACCTTTTGTGTATTGTATGCTTTTGGCGACAAAGAATCCAGGATGTTCTGTTAGACGGCTCGAACGGCCTGTGATCTGTTCTCCTTCTCTCTCTCGAACGTTCTATGACGGAAATAAGACTGCTTTCCCTAGCGATAAAAAAGTGGAAAATTATGGGGAAATTATATATTGTGTACGCTTAAGTTGGAGGTTTGTCACTACTGAGAATGATATGACTGTGAAAAAGGTGCTGTCGCTCTTTATGATCATTATCCTTGGGGGTTTAATCTCGCTTGCAGCAGAAAGGGATGATTTGGAAGTGAAAGCCACCCCCACAGCCCAGAAGCTCACTGTAGACGGAAGGCTCGATGAGCCTGCATGGCAGGAGTCCGAGGTCATTTCCAGACTCATTCAACGTGAGCCTAACGAGGGAGAGCCGGCGACAGAGCCGACCGAGATCCGCATTCTTTACGATGATAAATTTTTATACATCGGAGTTCTCTGTTTCGACAGCCAATCCGATAAGATCGTGGCCAACGAGATGCGCCGTGATGAACAGCTCAGAAACGACGACTTCTTCGAAATTTTTATCGATACCTACCATGATCACCGCAATGCCTTCTACTTTTCCACCAATCCTTTGGGAGCAAAAAGAGACGGTCTCATCCGGGAAGAAGGCAGTAACATCAACAGGGACTGGGACGGCCTGTGGTACGTGAAAACTCAAAGGTCCGATCGGGGATGGACTGCCGAGTTCGCCATTCCTTTCTACGCCTTGCGATTCAGCGGCAATCGAATTCAAACCTGGGGAATCAATTTCGGCCGGCAGATCGCACGGAAAAAGGAGGAATGTTTCTGGGCTCCCATTCTCAGGGACTACGGCTTCATGGGCAAGTTCCGTGTTTCCTTTTACGGCAACCTGGTAGGTTTGACGGATGTCAAGCAGGGAAAGCGCCTTCATATCATGCCCTTTGTCATCGGCGGCGCCGTTCAGGAAGAAGGAGAGTCTTCGATGGGTTTCACCGGGGATGCCGGTCTGGACATCAAGTACGGGTTGACTTCGAATCTGACCGCGGATATATCGATCAACACGGATTTCGCCCAGGTCGAGTCCGACCAGGAACAGTTCAATTTAACCCGTTTCTCCCTCTATTTTCCTGAGAAAAGAACCTTCTTCCTCGAAGGCGCCGAAGTATTCCGCGTCGCTGAAAAGTTCCGTTTCCATGAACCTCCGGGATTGTTCCTCTTCTACAGCCGCAGGATAGGCTTATCCGAAGAAGGGGGTGAAGTGCCGGTCATCGGAGGAGCCCGGGTGACAGGAAAAGCCGGCAAGTACGATTTAGGCATCCTGAACATGATGACCGACAGAATCACGCTTGAAACCGATGGCGTGGTGGAGCATATGGAACGGTCCAACTACGCCGTCTTTCGTGCCAAGAGGGATTTTCTCCAGAAATCGACTCTGGGTGTTATGCTGCTGAGCAGAGATTCCCTGGACAGTCCCGATTACAATCGCGGTGTGGCCTTCGATTACAACCTGGCCTTCGGGCATGCGCTTCGTATTGAAGGCTTTGCCGCCAAAACCTTCAGCCCGGACTTGAAAGGCAAGGACTGGGCTGCTCATCTGAATTTCTCCTTCGACACGGATTTTTGGAGCCTGTTGTTGGTGTACCTGGATGTAGGCGAAAACTTCAATGCCGAGATGGGTTATGTGCCTCGGTTGGATCAGAGAAAGTACAGAGCCAACTTCGGGATTTCTCCCCGCCCCAAAATCTTCAACCTCAGGCAGACACACATCTACAACGATTTCACTTATATTGAGAACCACACCGGTCAATTAGAGACGCGCACGAATTCCACTGGCATTTGGAATACCTTTCAAGATCGAAGCAACCTGTATTTCGGTTACCGGCAGAACTTTGAATACCTGGATGAGGCCTTCGAAATCAAGGAGGGGGTGGTCATTCCTGTGGGTATCCATCGTTTCAACTCCTTCGATGGATTTTACGAATCCGACAAGAGCCGACCTCTCTCCGTCCGGTTCGAGATCGGCATCGGCGGGTTCTACAACGGCGATCTTCTCCGGATCAATGCCAGCGGCACCATGAAGATTTCCAAACATCTTAACATCGAGCTGAGCTTGAACCGCAACCGGTTCGACCTGCCGATTGAGGGAGGGAAATTCACCGCCAACATACTGGCTACACGGATCATCTATTCCTTCTCTCCAGCCCTTTACGCCAAAGCCTTCATCCAATGGAATGACGACGAGAATTTGTTCAAGAGCAACATTCTCATTCGCTGGATCTATAAGCCGGGAGCCAACATTTATTTCATTTACAACGAGACTCAGGAATTCGGGATCCCGAATCCGCTCCAAGATAGGGGAGTGATGATCAAAGCCACTTTTCTGTTCAATTAACCTGAACCCTTCCAAAAAAATGCAGATGTCGTTGTTTCTTTTTCGTTTCGGCCGGCGGTATAATAAGAGCCTTCACCTTGAAGTGATGAGCTGTACATTGGCGCATCTGGTTTTTTCCCTGCGGCATGCAGTTCATGCTTCTGCACTGCGGTTGAGGAGATAGGTTGTTCTTTTTTTCAGGAATCGTTGCGATTCGAGAAATAGCGGTTACAGGGGGAGTATTCCTTTTTTTCCTGTTGTATCTTTATGCGGAGAGATTCTGGCTGAGCCGGCACATTGAGAACATTCCTCTGCGTATATGTGTCACGGGAACGCGGGGCAAGTCCAGCGTGACAAGGTTGATCGCATCTATCCTCAGAGAATCTGGATATCGTGTGTTGGCCAAGACCACCGGTTCCAAGGCTGTGGTGATAGATCCCGACGGATGCGAGGAAGAGATAGCCCGCAGCGGAGTTCCCTCTCCTCTGGAAAATAAAAAACTTATCAAACGGGCCTTCGACCGGACCGCTCAGGCTGTTGTCCTGGAAATGATGAGCATCCGTCCCGAATCGCTTCAAGTAGAATCGGTGCGCATGCTGCGGCCGCACATCCTTGTCATCACCAATGTGCGGCTGGACCATGTGGCCGATATGGGGAGCACCCGGGACGCGATTGCCGCTGCCTTTGCCTCTGCAATACCAGATAGGGGAACGATGGTCGTTCTTGATGAAGAGTTCTTTCCCGTATTTCAATCCATCGCCGAGCGAAGAAATGCCCGGGTGACGAAAGTGGAGAAAGAAAATTTTCTGCAAAGTAAGGACGACAATTCCGTCCGCCGTTTTTCTTTGGAATTCAAGGACAACATCCGGCTTGCTCTGGCCGTTTCCCGACACCTCGGAATCGACGAAGCAAGCGCCCTTAGGGCGGCGGCACAGACAGTGCCGGACTTCGGGAGCCTTAAAATCTGGGTGCTGGGGGAGGATCTCCCGTATCGGACCTGGTATTTTGTGAGCGCTTTTGCGGCCAACGACCCAGAATCGACAAAAGCCGTCATATCCAAACTCGAGAACCGGGCGATCTTACGAGGACGAAGGATTATAGGCCTCCTGAACTTCAGAGGAGACAGAGGGGACCGGACTCTTCAGTGGTTGGAGGCTCTGCAAAAGAACGAATTTCCGGAGTACCATCGCTTAATTCTTTTAGGTGATCACACGCATGCCATGAAAAGACGCTTGTCCGGAGTCCTGGCGGTAAAAACGGAGGTGTGGCCGGAACTTACGGCCGCAAATCTTATGAAACGGATTTCGGAAGAAGAAAAAGGAGATGTGGTCCTCGTAGGAATGGGGAACATGGGCGGTGCGGGAAAAGCCTTGGTCGATTACTGGGACCAAACAGGAAAGCGACATGACCTTTGAAACGATTCTTATCGGACTTTTGTGTGCCGTTCTCTTCATCGAGCTCTTTGGGTTCTATCCTGGAGGTATTATCGTTCCTGCGTACATTGCCCTGTATCTCAATCAGCCTTTCCGTATTTTGGCGACACTCATCATTTCTTTTCTCTGTTTGCTGATTTTCAGGCTCCTGTCGCGATTTTTTATTCTTTTCGGAAAGAGACGGTTCGTGATGTTTATCTTTTTGGGAGCTCTTATGGCTCAGTTTTGGGCGGTTTTTTCCCCGCATTTTTTTGCCGGTCCCTTAGAACTGCGCGCCATTGGCTGGCTCATTCCGGGATTGCTGGCCAACAACCTGGAGAAACAAAAAATTGTGCCTACTCTGGCCTCGCTCATAACAGTAGCCGTAACAACGTACTTCATCGTACGCCTGTTGACCTGGGTCGGAATCTAGGGGTTTTTTCCCGGAAAAGAGACGATTATGTTTAAGCGACGAGAAGATTATCCGAGAGAAGGGGCGGGAGGGAATACGGGAATCGTCCTCCTCCTCTTCTTTCTGAGCGTGGTTTTCTACACTCTCGCCCAGATGATTCCCGACCGAAAGAATGACACTCTCGAGAAGGATATGATCGAGGCCTCTCGAATCATGGCTCAAGCCAGCGACGTCTTAAAGGAATGCAGAAAATCCGAGGGATTTCGGCCGGATCTCGAAAGCGACGTCAACGGTACCGGACTTCTCGGCTTAGAGCATTCTGTGATCACCACATCCATCGGTCACTTGGAAGCGAAAAGAACGAGCACCAATCCCAACTTTGCCGGCCTCGTCGTCAGTTTGCTGGATGCCTGCGGCGTGAAGGCGGGAGATACCATTGCCGTCGGCGCTTCGAGCTCTTTCCCGGCACTGATCGTAGCCGCACTCTCTGCGGCCAAAGCGCTGGATGTCCATCCTCTGGTGATTTCTTCTCTGGGAGCGTCTCAATGGGGCGCCAATAATCCCGATTTTCATTGGCTCAAGATGTGGGCGTGTCTTTCCGGACACGGGGTATTTTCGGTAAATCCCATCGCCGTTTCTCTCGGCGGTGACCGGGACAGCGGAGAAGATATGGAGGAGAGCGGACGTGCGCTTCTTCAAGAGGACATCCGGAAGAGCGGAATCCCGTTTCTCTCGGAGCCGGATTTGGCGTCTAATGTGCGGTTGCGGATGGATCTTTACAGGAAAAATGCGTCAGGCAAAAAAATAATGGCTTTTATCAACATAGGCGGAAGTTGGGCCAATATAGGGACCGATTCCTCGATACTGCATCTGAAACCGGGGTTGAACAGAACCGGCGTTTTTCCTTCTTTAAAGAGGCGGGGAGTAATTTCTGCTATGGCTTCGGAAAATATCCCTGTCATTCATCTTTTGTACATTAGAGGACTGGCACGCGATCACGGATTGCCCTGGGATCCCGTCCCTCTTCCGCGACCCGGCGAAGACCCCCTTTATGATTCTTACAAAGAAAAGAAGGTCCCCTTCGTTCTCTTGGCCGGTCTTTATCTTGTTCTGGTGCTGCTTGTCATCATATTCTGGAGACGGCCGTTAATGGTTTGATTATGAAGGAGTAAAAATTGGATGAACTCGGCTTGAAACTCGACGAACTCGATACTCCCGTCCTATGGGTGGATTTGGACAAAATGGAGGACAACATCCGTGCTCTGGCCGGGCATTTCCGGCGTGCCGGAGTCAACTGGAGGCCTCATACCAAGGGAATCAAGATTCCGGCCATCGCGCATAAACTCATCGATGCAGGAGCCATCGGCATCACCTGTGCCAAACTGGGTGAGGCCGAAGTCATGGCTCAATCGGGAATTAGGGACATCCTCATAGCCAACCAGGTTGTCGGACCTAAAAAATATTTGAGGCTTGTCGACCTCTGCCGTCAGGCCGATATCAAGATTTCTATCGATTGCGATGCGACAATTCCCGATCTTAGCCAGGCTGCGGTCTCCGGAGATGTGGAGATCGGTGTAGTCGTCGAATTGAATTCCGGGATGAACCGGGCCGGAATCCAACCGGGAGATGACGCTTTAAAATTATCGGCGCTCATTCATCAAACTAAAGGGTTTCGCTACCGGGGTCTCATGACTTGGGAAGGGCACACGGTGCGGATGGAAGATCCGGTTGCGAAACGCAAAGAAATCGAGAAATCCCTGCAAATGCTTTTGAATACCGCCGAAAGCTGCCGTAAAGCCGGACTCTCCGTGGACATCGTAAGCTGTGGAGGGAGCGGAACCTATACGGTCGCCTCAGCCATGAGCGGCGTTACGGAGATTCAAGCCGGCGGGGCCGTCTTTTCCGATGTCACTTATAAAAAATGGGGCGCGGAGACCGAGCCGGCCCTTTTCATACGCAGCACGGTCACCAGCCGTCCTGTTCCTGAACGCATCATCTGTGATGCCGGGTTCAAGACGATGCCGTGCTGGCTGAACGAGCCCCAACCGGTGGGCCTGTCTTATGTGGAGAAGATGGGCGTATCGGCGGAACACGGTATCATCAACCTCGGCAAAGCGAACCGAAGCGTCAAGGTCGGGGATGTCCTCGATTTTATCCCGGCTTACGGCGACATCACCGTATTCCTTCACGATTATCTCTACGGCATCCGCAACAATATGGTCGAAGTCATATGGCCCATTGCGGGTCGTGGTAAAATCCGTTAGCCTATGGAACCCGTTCACCCTTTTTTGATAGAAAGTGAAAATGCATCAAAACCCATCGTTGGATTTTGCGCGGTTCAGAATCGGAATCATAGCCGGAACAATATCGATAGTCTCTCCGTATTAATCAGGAGCTATTCGTATTTCAGGGAATCAGAAGGATTTGTGAGCGCTACCCGGATTGTCTGGTAGCTGACTGTCAACAAAGCCACCGCCAGGGCCAGAATCGCAGCCAAAACAAACGTATCTATACCGAGGCTCGTTCTGTAGGCAAAATTCTGAAGCCAAGTGCGCATGACGAAGTATCCAACGGGCCAGGCAATGGCAACAGCCAGCAAAACCCACTTGGCAAATTCACGGACCAGCATCACTACGATCCCAGGGGATGAAGCTCCCAGGACTTTTCGAATCCCTATCTCCTTGGTTCGCTGTTCTGCAATAAAGGAGGTCAGGCCGAAAAGGCCCAGACAGCCTATAATAATTGCCAGCGCCGTAAAGTAGCCGAAAAGCTGACCGATGCGTTCTTCGGTCCGGTACAAAGCATCGAACTGATCGTCGACAAAGGCAAACTCAAAAGGATAATCAGGATCGAATTCCTGCCATTTCGATTGCAAAAATTTGATGGTCTCCCGGATATTATCCGCTCCTGCTTTTACTGAAATCACATTAAAGTTACCGAAAAGCGGTGTTCTGAACAAGACTAAAGGACTGATCTCCTCATGCAGTGACTGGAAATGATAATCTTGAACGACTCCAATGACTTTGAACCGAATCTCCGTCATGGCGACACTTGAAAAAACTTCGATTTCTTTGTGGATGGGATCGTTCTGCCAGCCAAGTTTTTTTTGGGTAGTTTCATTGATGATTATGGCATTTTCTGCATCGCTGGAATATTCTTTCGAGAAATTTCTTCCGCGGACGATCTTCATATTATAGCAATCTATGAAATCTTCATCCACAAACTGGGCGAACATCATAAAAAGCTCATCAGCCGGCCTTCCCACGACATGTTCCGCCCTGTGATCATTGAATCCAAGCGGAGTCGTGGCCGATGCCGATACGGCCAGCACGTTCGTGTGCTGGCGGAAAGCGTTCTTGAGCACTTCGTACCTTTGCTGGGTGGCCGGATTCCTCATTCGAATGGATAGGACCTGTTCTTTATCATAACCTAAATCTTTATTTTGAATGTAGCTCAACTGCCTGTTGACGATGAGGGTGCCGATGATGAGGATGATGGACACGGTAAATTGAAGTGTCACCAAAGAGGCTCTTAAAATCGAGCCTTTGGTACCTTTTTTGAGTTTCCCTTGTAAAGTCTCGACCGGGCGGAAAGCGGAAAGGAAGAAGGCCGGATAGCTTCCTCCGATTAGACCGATTACGACAAACAGCCCGCATATACCGATCAGAAAAACGGGATTTGCGAAGAAATGAAAGGTCATATCCTTTCCGGAGACATTTCTGAAGACGCCCATGGAAAGAAAAACGAGAATTCCGGAAATGAGAACGGCTATGAACGCCAGAATCGTGGATTCTCCGAGGAACTGAACAATGAGTTGTCGGCGGCTTGCTCCGACCGCTTTTCGCAATCCGACTTCTTTGGCCCTCTTCGCCGAACGGGCAGTGGAGAGATTCATGAAGTTCAAACAGGCAAGCAAGAGAATAAACAATCCGATCCCGGAAAGAAGGTAAATATATGAAACGTCGCCGGTACGTTCGAGTTCTCCTTCACGGTCGGAGTACAAGTAGATTTGCTTCAACGGCTGCAGCTCGAATTTTACCGCACCTCCGGCATTTTTCATGAGAGCCCCGAGATGTCTCTCGGTGAACTCATCGAGTTTGCGCTCAAAAAGTTCCGGATTTGTTTCCTCACGGAGTTGAAGATACGTGTAATATTGGATTTCAGTCAGCAAATCTTGGGCGATATGGCCGCTCGGCCTCAAATTCAGAGTGCTCATGGAAGCGAAAAAGTTCGGCCTGATATGAGACGTTCGAGGGATGTTTTCCATGACTCCGGTGACCTCATAGAGTGCTTCCGAGTTCACTCGGACCTGCTTGCCTAATGGGTCTTCACTGCCGAAATACTTCTTCGCCATATCTTCCGTGATGACCAGCGAATTTGTCCTGACTAGGGCCTCTTTGGGATTACCCATAACCAGTTTAAAGGAGAAGACGTCGAATACGGAGGCATCGACCCAGAGGAATTTCTCCTCATAATACGTATAATCCTTGTATTGTACGAGCTTTTTATCTCCGTAGCGCGAAAACCGGACATAGGCCACAATTTCAGGAAACTCCGCCTGTAACATCGGCGCTGTAACGTGTGTGCTGAACGCGCCTCGGAAAGTTCGGTCAGGGAGGATTAAGGTTGCATTCAATCTGGATATCCTGTCCGCCTTCTCATGAAAGCGGTCATAGCTCAGTTCGTCCTGAACATAAAACAGGATCAAAAGACTGCAGGCGATTCCGATACTCAAACCGGCGATGTTCAAGAAAGAATAAAGTCTGTTACTGAAAATGTTGCGAAAAGCGATCTTGATATTATTTTTCAGCATCATCCCTCCGGATAGCTTTCTCGATTCACTATTTGATACGAAAAAAAAACATAATGGGTTTCCTTATTCGTACCGGATGCAACTAAAGCGCACGGAGGCACTGGGGCGGATAGAAAGCTTGGGGAGTGATTCATTTCAGGTTATCCCAGCACCTCTTTGTAGACGCGCATGAAGTTCCCGCCCATGACTTTTTGAATGTCTATGGCAGAAAAACCGCGCTGGGCAAGACGGTCGGCCATAATGTACATCTTCTCAGGGACGTCGAGTTCTTCGATAAATGGAGGCCAACGGAGGTCCACTTCCGGCTTGAACTTGTACTGAGCGTGATAGTCGAGGAAAGTCTTCTCGGTGGGGAACATGGAGCGCCACCCGCTGATAGAGGAATCGGTTCCGATGCCGACGTGGTCGATCCCGACAAGATCAGCTACGTATTCGATATGGGCGATATAGTCATCGAGTGTAGATTTCGGTTTCTTGCTGACGAAAAAGTTCACTGTGGTGATGCCCATCACGCCGCCGTTAGCGGCCAGTTTTTTGATTTCCTCATCCGACTTGCCCCGCGGATTGTTGCAGAGGGCTTCACAGTTGGTGTGCGTGAAGAGAACCGGCTTTGCCGAGGCTTCGATGCCGTCGAGCGTCGTCTTCACCCCGCAGTGGGACAAGTCGACCAGCATGCCCAGCTCGTTCATCTTGACGACGACCTGAACTCCGAAATCGCTCAACCCGACATCCCTGCGCTCGGTGCATCCCGCTCCGAGATAATTCAGCGAATTGTAGGTCAACTGGATCTGTCGGATTCCGAGGTCGTAGAAGAACTTCACGTTATCGATGTCACGATCGAGATGAGTGCCATTCTGGAAGCCGATCATGAGGGCCAGCTTTCCCGTCTTCTTCGCTTCTAAAATATCCTCTGTCGTTTTCACACGGATAAGCAAGTCTTCATGCGCATCGAATATTCCGTGCCACATGGCACAGTCCCTGACAGACTGCTCGTAGCTGAAAGGAGGATCTCCCGGGGCTCCCAGCGTTGTCTCGATCATGGTAACGCCGGATCTCTTAATGTCTGCGATTCCCTTTTCGTTCGGCATGATCCCGCCGAGAGCGTCGATGAAGATCCAGTCTTTGTAGGGCGCATATTTTTCGTTTGCGGTCGGATTCCCGATTTTGCTCTCTATGGGAGAAAACGCGCGTGTGAGGTTCTGGCTCGATAGCCCCACGGATAGAATGCCGGCAAAAGACCCCTTAACGAAATTTCTTCGAGAAATGATCATCGTTCTCTCCTTCCCGTTTTGCCCACCTCAAAAATTATCGTCCTCAAGAAATCGAAGAGGATTTTTTCGATATCCATTGGGAGCACTCTTTTCTGTGAAAAGATTACTTGATTTCAGGATTGAATAAGAAATAATCGTAGATGGCTCGGGATATCTGGGCAATCACCCCTTCCCTGATGTCGTTTTCGGCCTCGGATTCCTTGATGGTGACGGTGACGATGACGGTGCCGGCCTTGTCCGGCAGTTCGATTAATCCCACATCATTCAATGTCCCGCCGATGGTGCCTGTTTTGTCGTAGACGACCGTTCCCGGTGGCAGCATACCCCGGATTCTGTTCTTACCTGTCTCACAGCGTTTCATGATGCTCAGCATTTTCCCGGTGCTTGCCTCGCTGAGAATTTCTCGTGTCCACAGCTTCTTCAACAGCAGGGCCATGGCTTCGGGAGTCGTCGTATCTCTGGGATCTTTGTTGAACTCCTTCTCGTAGGTTTTTGCGTAGGCGATTTGTTCTTCCTCGGGAATGTCTTTCATCCTGGCCATGATCTCGGCGATGGTGATGCGGCCTTCATAGTCGACACCCTTCAAGCCGATGAAGTCTCCGATCACGCCGAGAGTGGGACGGTCCACCCTGAGTCCCTCAATACCTATGTCCTTCATGTACTGTGTGATGGCCGCTCCGCCGCCGGCCAGACGCATACAGAGGTCCGTGGCGCTGTTGTCGCTGATGATCAGCATCAGCTTGATCAAGTTGAGTACGGAAAGACCCACACCCGGATCGTCGAAAAGATTGGCAAGAGTCCCGCTCCCCAAACGCAGGTCGCCGGCTTCCACGTCGATCATGTCATTGAGATTGATCTTGCCTGCGTCTACCAAGCTAAAGAGTTTGGTGGCTATGGGAACTTTGTATGTACTGGCCATGGGAAACCGCACTCCCTTATTGAGGTAGACCTCCCGGCCTGTCTGGAGATGGATGGCTCCCACACCGACCACTCCTTTAGCTCCCTTAGAAAGCCGGCCGATTTCTTTCTCCAGGCGACTTAAACCAGGATCTTCCCCGATATGCGCACTCTCCTGGGCATGAAGTGCCCGCCCTCCGAACCCAAATGCAGCCAGGATACAGGCTGCCAATAAAGCGTGGAAGATCTTGCGTTCCCGGAGGATTCGAACCGGATTTAGAATGTTTTTTTTCATAATATCAACCTCCTCCTTCCTGGATTGTTCATAAAAAATGGCGACAATCCTCAAAACCAAAAAACTATTACCATGTTTCTTATTCAATATTTTTTACAGCAGGTTGTTTTTTTAGAATTTTATATAGTCCGAGAGTCAGGAGCGGCACAAAATAAATGATGAAAATACCCCAGCTCATGAGGCTGTATCCTTTGGCGATCAGGTCGATGATGCCGAATGTAGAAAGGCTTAAACTCAACAGAAGCATGAGGGCGGCAATGACAGGACGCTGCCAGTCGTGCAACCGCTTCCCCTTGGCCTGGAGGGCCGATTGAACTCGTTCGTTAACCGCATGAATCAAGCCCGTCCCCGTCTCTATCAGCGTCCCCACCAGCATGATGAGAAAAACAACCAGAAGAAAAGGCATCCCCGTTTTCTGGATCACATACACCGCCGGAATCTCTTGTGAAATAATCTCGGGATACTGGCCGAGGATGGCGATGTAGAAGAGAAATGCCGGCAGAAGACCTACGAAGGCTGCGATGACTCCCGATGTTAGGGCTTCTTTGCGTGTTTGAATGTCCCGGATGCAGAAAAGAACAGCGGGGATTACGGTCATGTTATAGAGTCCGTACTTGAAACCGCCCAGGGCCCATTTGGGAAGAACCAGAGCCCCAGAAAGGTTTTCCCTAATCATGGGACCGAATTTGATGAGGGCGATGATCATGAACGCCGCATAAACGATGTATATGAAAATCGACCAGAACGAGAGGAATTTTGCGATTACATTACTGCCTTTGAAAGTGAGGTAACCGACCGAAGCCAGCATGATTCCCACTCCCAGCAGATAAGGAAATCCGAAGAAATCGCGGAGCAAAACCCCCGCCGCCGACCCTATAACAGCCAGGATGATGACCAGGATGAGAACGAAGAAGATTTCGAAGATGATCCAGAATGGTCCGAGAAGATTCTTCAGCAAAGACCGGTAATCGAAAGTCCGGAACTTCCGGGAAAACTCAAATGTCAGCGCCAGGACTAACATCCAAATGCCCAGCGTGATCCCGAACATGCCCAATATCCCGCCCAGGGGACCATATTGCATGAAATACTCGACGATTTCACGGCCCGTCGCATAGCCGCCTCCTATGAGGACTCCCTGGAAGACCAGGGCGGGAACCAGATATTTTTTGAAGGAAGAGGCAAACTTAACGCTCATTTTTCACCCATTAAGAATCCGGCGTATTTTCGTACGCCGTCTGTTAAATCGTGATCCGACGCACTCTGCAATCACCATCATTTTGGCTCAGCTCCAGACATCTTTGAATAGACGAAGGAAGTTTCCTCCCTGAATAAGCGCGATTTCCTCGTCCTTGAAACCACGCTCCTTGAGGCCGGCAATCAAACGGGGGATGTCTTCATCCTTTGTCAGGTCATTCTGTGCAAGTTTGTCTGTTATGATAACGGGCAGGCGATCATATTCCTCCTGTGAGAGATACTGCATAAGATATTCGCAAAAATCGAAGCCGAATCCGACATGCTCGATTCCTGCGACTTCAACCATATGCTCCAAATGGTCGCAGTAGTGAGCGATTGTCTGGTTCTTTCCGTCGAGCGATCCGAAACAGTAATGGAGAAGGCCGATCACTCCCCCTCTCTCTGCCACCGCTTTGATCATGTCATCAGTAAAATTCCGCGGATGGTCGCAAAGGGAACGGCAGTTGGAGTGGGTGGCGATTACGGGGCCTTTAATGATGTCCATGACTTCCCAAAAACCGGTGTCGTTGATGTGCGTGACGTCGATGAGGATGCCGAGATCTTGAGCTTCTCTAACCAGCCGGCTGCCGAACTCCGTCAATCCGCCGAGTGTTCCCGCTTTTTCGGGAAAAAACGGGGCTCCGTCGGCGGCGAAGTTTCTCCGGCTGTGTGTCAGGGACATGACACGCAAACCAAGCGCATGGAAGACGGGCAATAGCCGTATGTCGTTAAGGAGCGGTTCCACTCCTTCCAGGGCGAGGATGAGCCCGATTTTATCTTCGGCTTGAGATTCTTCGATGTCTGCATAGCTCCGGCACAGCCTTATACTCGGTGATTCACGCTCTTCGGAGAGCAGGGCGCTGACCAACTGCATGGCTCTCCGCAAGGCCATATCCGGAACGAACTTCTCATCGACATAAACAGCAGCCACTCTCAGGTTTATGCCTGCTCTTCTCATCCCCGGCACCCAGTCTTCTTCGATAACACTCTTCCTGCCGGAGGATTTCTTCTCGACGACATCCATGAGAAAATCAGAATGAACGTCGACAAGAGGACGGTTCTCTTTTTTCATATTTCTAAACTCCATGATTCTATGTTCCTATGACGATATCAAATCCGTTGCCTTGATGGCAACTCCTTATTCATTCATCTATCCTATGGGGATCATTTCTGATATTTCAAGGGCCAGGTCCATTACGCTCCCCGCGTATTTTTTTCCATAGACTTATCCGCGTACTCGGCGGACCCAAGCAAGAACGACACGGTCCGGATGGCTTTCCCTTATTCGTAACTGACCTTTTCAGGATCGGTCTTTTGCGGATTATGGAGGTAGAAGCCTGTTCCTTTTTCAATGAGCTCAGCATAGCTGGGCACACCGGAAATCAGGATTCCACGGTCGGGATTTTCGTCGGACCAGAGCTCGGCGATTTGAAGCACCGAAGAGCAGTGCCTCCCTACCCGGACATCGATCGGCCAGCCGTGCTCATCCATTTTTTCGAAGAGCAGCCCGTGCCGGCCGGCTCTCATGACGAATTTGTCCTTGCCTTCGAGAAGCAGCGCTCTGTCGGTGCGCCCCCGTGTCGCATCCAGGAAGGGCTCGGGAGTTTCCAGAAGGAGCGAGATGGCGTCTGTATGATCTCCGATCTCACGGTGGGATAGGCCGCGCAGGGAAGGAGGTGAGTTTTCCATTCCTATGTCGAAATCTTCGGTTCCGGAGATCATCATTGAGGCCATAGCGGCCAAGTCCTGGCCTTTCTCATGGGCGACGATGGTGCTGATAACGGGATACTGGAGCTCAGCCTCGTGGAGGTCTATGACGATATCGACATGCTCCTTACGAATGAGCTCGGTTAGCGCATAACAGGTTCTTTCCGTCAATGTTCCGTTCGGCCTTCCGGGCCAAGTCCGGTTGAGGTTCCGGATGTCGACATAGGCCAACTCCTGCCGGCTGGGATAATGGATATAGACCTCGGGATCAGGCCATTGGTCCAATGGGTTTGTCCAGCGGTCTCCCATCCGGAACTTCTGATCTCCCCAGGGAGTTGTTATCGTGTAATCAGGAGGATAGCCTCCCCCAAGACGTGTGACAGTCGTCCCGCTCCGGTTGGCGGAGAGGATAACGAAAAGTTTCCCCTGTTCGAGTCGCGTGTTCTCGACGAACAGCCATGCGGCCAACCGGGCTGCAGGCTCTTCTGGATGTGTCCCACCCATAAGGAGCATGGCTCCGCCGGGTTTTTTGCTGTCGCAAACATAGACATTGGAGTCGTTGATAGTTCCTTTTATACCTGTGAAATAGTCACCGAGTCTTCTGATATCCGTGACCGTTGGCCCCAGGACGACAGGCTCTTTGAGGTGGCGGCTCTTGAAAAAACTGATGCCGGCAAAAGTCATGAGAATCGATCCGAGGATGATGAGGGTCAGCTTCCTCAAATACGTTTTTATTATCGATCGCATTGCATTTCCTATTTCAAACGGAGCAGCCGTAATAGAAACGGCATGAGAACGAGGATGTAGAGAACCTCCTCCTGCCATTTCCTGCTTCGGAGAAGGTTAAAGATCATGATTAAGGCGATAAAGCCGATTAAAAGATAGTAGAGGATGGTAATGATCATCTCCGCTAATCTCCTCTTTGTCTATTCATAATGGGCACTATTCATGTTTATAACAGGGTTAAAAAACTCAGTTCTTTGCTGAATACAACCATCAGAGTTCCCAGGACCATGATGATTAGAGCGGGAAAAAGGCAGTATTTGAGCATTTGTGTGTAAGGCTCTTCCATACCGATCGTATCCTTGGTCAGCCTCCCTATGATGGCGGTCGGAGGAAGGGCATCCCCCAACGGCCAAATCACACTCATCCCGGCCAGAGCTATGATCGGGTTGAGGCCGATTGTATTGAAGAGCAGAGCCAAGGGGACGCCGAGAACTGGGGCAGCACCCCACATGAGAACAGCCTCCGAGACGGGAAGCACAAAAAAGAGCGTCATAAACACGGCTGTGATGGGAAGGGTGACGGTTGTTACGGCCACAAGTCCCCGGACTCCGGTGAGGGTCATGATCTGGACGAGTATACCGACACAGGTGAGCGTCCCGATCAGGGGAAGAAGCTGATGCACCGTATCTCGTGACGTCTTGAAAAGATTAATTTTTACGGGGGAAAGGAACAGGGAAAGGACGGCTGCCACCACAAACATCATGGGAAGTCCGATGACCGGCAGCGAGTGGGGCCAGATTCTTCCCGCAATAACCAGGAAAAGAAATACGAGGAAGGGAAGAGCTACGCGAAACCAATTCATTTTCAAAGGCGATTCCGGAAGCTCTTTCAAGGCTTGTTCTAAATCGACGGGTTTCCCGCCCTTCCCGAGGATGAAGATGGTCAGCAGCGAGAGGACGACACAGGGGATAAGGAGGGGAAAGAAAAAGCCGACATAAGGCATGTTGACCCCTGCGGCCGTCAGCATGGCCCATAGGCTTACCGGAGGGGCCGCGGCGCTGAGTCCGGCTAGAATGAATATGATGGCCGCGGTTTTCGGTTTTGACAGTCCCATGTATCCCAACACGACAGCGATCATTCCGCCGGTGATCAAAACCGTTACGCTGCCTGCACCCGTGAGGGCTCCGGGAATCAGAAGCAAAATGGTGATGAGAAAGAAGAGTATGGATTTTTTATTGTGAAATTTTCGGATCATTGCCCTTACAACGAATGCAATCCCACCGGATTCCTTGAGAATGTTCATAAAAATCGTGGCCGTGATAAAGATCAGGATAATGTCGAAGTAGGTGAACGCCCCTTCGACGATGTGCCTGGCAGGAATGCCGACACCGCCTGCGAGCCCGCCTGCGCAAGCCGCCGCGAACATCGATAGCTCAGTGGAAATCCTCAATGACTTAGCGATGATGTAGCCGGCTACCATTACAGCCAGGATGAATTCGGTTGGTAGAGTCATGGCATGAATTCTTTAAAAGATTTTGAGTATTTCAGGGTAATAGAAAACGGGTGGAATTGCAACACAGAGAGTTGGGAAGTGTACGTTTCCGTTGTCGATCTCTGGGGAAGGGAAGAAGAGCAAGTCTTCGATGAAAACGAACTATGACGGGCTCGAACTTTTTCATTTGGGATGAGATCATCAGGGAAATGGAAATGGGTGTATTTATGAAAAAGGTATTGTGCGGATCACTTCCGATATCTTTTCTTGATGGTTATCCTATCCACACAGATGAAGGTTTCCAGGTTTCTCTTGCTCCGGCAAAGCGTGCGCTCGAGTATTAAAATGCCTCTTGAGTAATCTTCCCACCGGTAGAGGTTGATATCGTAACTGGAACCTGTGACAAACGCCAGTTCCTTGACTCCCGATTTCACTCTCGGCAGCTTCAGATAATCAAGGATGCTGTTGACGGATGCGGTATTGTTGATGTGGAAATATTTTCCCGATGGATCCATCGACAGAGAGATCCTCGGCTTGGGGTCATGAAAAGTATAGCGGGCAACGACATCGCCGTCGTCTCTCACAAAATCATAATGATAGTTGGGAGTGCTTGTTGGGAACACAGCCAATTTAAGGTCGTTGAGGGTGTATTTCTTGGCTTCACTCTGCTGTAAATAGATCAAAGCAAGCAGCACGAAGAGGAAAAAAACCATAGCCCGAAACATGTATCCGGATTTTTTCCCGATGATGATGACCAGTATCCAAATGGAGGCGATGAAGAGAAGCACACTGAGAATGTTGATTAGAGTGATTTGGGCAAAAAATCCGTGCATTATGATTCCGGCCTTGTTCTTAGCTTCCCTTGAAAACCTAACAGCGTCATCAGTTTAGTCGTATGAACAGAAGATTTTTTTGGAATTTGCTTTTTTCCAAGCTTATTTTATCAAAATCTTAAGAAGAAGAATAAATCTTTTTCAATTCATCCAAAAGGTCCAAATTTTTCTCTACGAGAACCATAGGGATATTCTTTTCATTGGCTATAATCGAGAACCGGTTGTCCGTGTTCCCGTCTTTATTGATCAGGAGCAGGTCCGAATTAGGGGCGACGGCATCTATGCTCAACTCATCCGTGTTGTCTCCCACATCCGCACCTTGTGCCCTCCGTTTCATGCCTTCGATATGCGCGCCGATGACGGTAATCCCCTGTTTTTTCGCTTCAGCGATCAGCTGGCCGGTTCTTGATAGCTCTTCGTCGATAGAGATTCCCGCCGCACCCATACCCTTGAGACTGGCTCCCATAACCACGATCAGGGATTTATAGGGTTGTCCCTCCGATTGGGCTGCTCTCAAATCATCGGCAGTAGCCAGCATATTGATTTCATAGACCCTAGGCTCATGCTTGAGCTTCATTTTTATGAAGATGACTTTGAGCATCGTTGCCCCCGGGCTTTGCCCGCAGGAGGTTATCAACGCAGGAAGTTCCGCTTTGGGTGTTTCCGGCTGCAAGGCAGGTGATACAAATGCAGGCTGTGCAGCAAAAGTGACAAGGGAAACAAGGGCTAAGGACCGAATCGTTTTTCTCATATTTTTCTCCTCATTGCGAACATTCTTCCACCTGTTGCATTCTATGGTATGTCAATATTTTCTTTCCGTCAACTTTCATTTGCCTGTTGCTTTTTCAGGACATTTCTTTTTAAAATTCGCTCAAGGAGAAGCACACTATGAGATACAAAGGTTTATTTTATCTTTTGGCTTTTTTTCTCTTCGGATATGTGTCGATGGATCAGGCATTCGTTTTAACAGGATCGGAAACACCTCAAAAGGACGAAAAACCGGAAATCATCTCTCCACTCGGTAAGAAGCTCTACGCCCACCCAGCCCAAGGTGAAGAGCTTACCAAACTTGAGGAAGACTTGCGAACAGCAGCCGGAAACCTTGAGGCCGATCCGGAGAATCCGGAGAACATCATCATGTACGGCAGGCGCCTGGCGTATCTCTGGCGCTATCATGATGCCATCGATGTCTACTCTAAGGGCATCACGGAATTTCCCGATAATGCCATGCTCTACAGACACCGGGGACACAGATATATCTCCATTCGCGATTTTGACAAGGCTGTTGACGACATGACGAAGGCATCTCAATTGAACGACCACGATTTCGACATTTGGTACCATCTCGGGCTCGCCCACTATCTGAAAGGGAACTTCGAAAATGCCTTGCAGGCATACAGGGCCTGTTTGATGTCGGCTGAAGATGATGATGCCAAGATCGCTATCAGCAATTGGATCTATATCACTCTTCGAAGACAGAAAAAAAATGATGAGGCCGATAAGATACTCGAAAGAATAACGGAAGGTATGGAAGTTGTGGAAAACCAGTCTTACTACGATCTTCTCTCCCTCTACAAGGGTGTGAAGAGCGAGTCAGAAATGGAAGCGGCAGCCACGGGATCCGCACTTGATCTGGCGACTGTGGGGTACGGTATGGGAGCGTGGTATCTCTACAACGGTAACGAGCGGAAGGCGAAAGAGATCTTTGAGAAAATCGTGGAGACCGAGTACTGGCCTGCTTTCGGTTATATCGCGGCCGAAACCGAACTGGTGCGAATGAAGCAGTAATCCAAACTCTGCCTTTATAATATTGAATTTATACAAATAATAGTGTATCGTTAAAGCGCGGAGGATAGAGTGCATGAAAAAATGAACCGGAGAGAATTTCTGAGAAAAGGTTCATCTGCCGTTATAGGAGCCGGATTTGCTTTCGGATC
>JAFGNQ010000057.1 GCA_016926925.1 Candidatus Aminicenantota bacterium | reverse complement strand
GTTGAATATGTCGAGTCCTGATAAGGCCATGATCATTCTCCCTTCTTCGAATCGTACAACTCGGCGATCTTGTTCTTGATGATTGCGACAGCCTTGGGATGGTACATGATCAGAAGTTCCGCCCCCGACATCAGCAGGCTCATCGCTGCACCTGTTTCCCAGTAAATCCCCCTGTCGGCAAGGTTTCCCCAATCGGGGAAATCCTGCTCCGGAGCCCGGGTTTCCTTGACACGGAATGTCTCGTAGCCGGGATTGATTAACATCGGAAAAGCCAGCATGCGATCCCCGGCCAAACCATCGTTGCGTATCCTCTCCATGATGGAGTACGTGTATTCGAGGCCGTAACCCAATGCCCCGGTCAAGGGGTCCATTACAATCTTCTCTCGAGGGAAATTCATGTCCGTCAGCAGAATGTTCAACTGTTTGGCCAGGTTGACGTCGATGGGCGTCTGGGCCACGACCGTGTGGTTGTAAGCGATGCAGGCCGCTGCAATGGTTTTGTAATTATCCGTCTCGACATAATTGATCAGACAATTCTCGCCTGCTGTGACTTCGCACACCTTTTTCATCACTTCGTTATTTTTCTCGAAATGACTGTGTCCTGTGACGATCAGAGGTACGCTGACACTCTCGAGCACCTGCTTGACGACTTCTGCCGCTTCTTCAGCGGATTTGTTTCCTTTTTCAGGATGTGTGCCTTCAAGGCGCACGCTGATGAGCTCTGCACCGAACTCGCAGACGCATTTTTTTGCCATTTCACCGGGCTTGTCGATCACCTCCTCGTAGTGCTCGAGAAGTGGTTTCGGATATTTACCGGGAACGGAATCAAAAACTTCCATGGCCACGACGGGTTTGTTGGGGTGTTCACCTTCGAATAGGTGAAATGGAAGTGCGCTGCTGCCGCCGATTGCAATTGTGTGCGAGCGTGTTCCCCCCTGGTCTGCGGTAGCCCCCAGCGTGACCTGGGTCACTCTTCCTGCATTCGTTTCTTTTGGGATTTCAAACGCCATTTTTGCCTCTTTACAGTAATTTTTTTATGAATGTGTCTACGGCCTGATAGATCTCCGCATCCTCCGGAATATTCCATACGGATTCTCCGGTTTGATCTATCCTGTGCAACTGATCATCCTCGGGGACCGTGCCCAAAAGATGCATCGCCTCTTCGGATGCAGCCTGTAACAGCACTTCAGGAACCGATTCCCTGACTCTGTTCAGGATGAGGTGTCTTTCGCCGACCCGCGTGCTCAATTCCGTCAGCAGGCGGTTGATTCTTCCGGCCGCACGAACTCCTCTGATCGATGGATCGGATACGATCAGGAGAGAATCTATGTTGTGTGCCGTTCGACGGCTGAGATGTTCCATACCCGCCTCATTGTCGATGATGACATATTGGTAGTTGTGGCTCAACGTCTTCAAAATATCACGGAGAAGATTGTTGGCATAGCAGTAGCATCCCGGTCCTTCCGGCCTTCCCATGGCTATCAGGTCGAAATCGGGCGTTTCCACCAAGCTTGTGTGGATCTTGTATTCGAGAAACGCCTGCTTTGTCATCCCGCCCGGAATCTGATCGATGGATTTCCTCATCTCTTCTCTGATGGACCCCACCGTCTCTTTGACGGCGACACCGAGCAGATCGTTGAGGTTGACGTTGGAATCCGCATCCACGGCCAGGATGGATTGAGATCTGTTTTTTCTCAGCCAACGGATAATAAGAGCGGACAGGGTGGATTTTCCTGTTCCACCTTTTCCGGATACGGCTATTGTTCGCATTTTAATCTAAAAAAGAGCCGGCATGGACAAAGCCGGGTGATTCTTTTTCGTGATGTATTCGAGAACCTCTTCCTCGGTTTCCGCCACGGTTTCATCGGCGATCATATCCACAAAATTCTCGATGCCTTCCCTTTTACCGATTTCGTTCAGGATGTCTCCCATTTCTTCTTTGAGCCCCTTATCCAGCCAAACAATGCGTTTCGCTCCGCCTTCGGCCGAGATGAACTTTTTGCTGCCGATATACTGCCTGCTGTGCCCGATGAATCCCGGAGTTTGCACACCTCCGCCTACTGTTCCCGCCAAGGTTGAGAACTTCATTCCGCTGGGAGTCATTCCCGTATAATCCCTGTAAACAGTCATGATGCCGTTTGTCGAAGGGAGGATTCCGCTGATGCATTCGAAACACCCGCAGGATGTCATCGGAAAATCGATGATGCTGTACGCGTTGAACGCTTCCAGACTCTTGTGCGATTGGTTGTAGACGAAAGCGTTGATATCCTGCCATTGACCTTTTTCCGCATCGATAACCTTGCCTTTTTTCACGGGCTGGTTGGGGCCTGTGGGATTGATTTGGTAGGCGGCCTTGCCGTCGAGCCAGTTGTAGGCCCCACAGAGTCCCGAGCGTTCGGGAGTGATGATACAGACATGGTTGGGGGCAAAAGATTGGCAGAGCGTACAGGAATAAAAAGTATCGACCGCTTCGTCCGTCATATCCGCAAGCCTGGCATCCCGCTGCTTGTAGACCTTGCGAGCCAGGGCCCTGAGCTCTATGACGTCCTTTTCCAGGGTGAATATCTTGATTTGCACCTTGTCTGCGATTTTTCCGAACTCTCCGTGCAGTTTGGCGTGGATGATCGAGCCGAAATGAGCGAACTTGAAACCCTTGTCCTTGGCCTCCTTACCGATCCGGACCCAATTGATGTCCCGCTGTCCCATATGAAAGACACCATTGGCACAGTTGATGAAATCGTGAATCTGCCGCTCGAGTATAGGCTCGAAATCAGCCTGCATCTCCCTCCCGGCCACTTCCACCCATATTCCGAGTGGAATCTGTGCGCCCTCCTCGATCTCATCGATTTCCGGGCCGATGACTTCGATTTTGCCGTCTTCGACTGCCTCCAGTTCCTTGGTGGTCAAGAATTCGAATCCGGGCTGGGTTTGACCGGCCATTTCCACGAACATGTCTTCTTTGCGGATTCTTTCTCCTTGGAAAGCGGGACCGTAAGAGACTGGGATAGGGACCTTAGTGATGGTGATTTTGAGGCCTCTGACTTCAATCGCCTTGGCAACGATTTTGTCATAAGGCACGGGCGAAACGACGTGTTCATAGGTGCAAATGCCCGAAGGCAAGATCTGGTCGATGTCCGTATCCGCAACCGCAGGAAAACCGTAATTGATCGCGCCT
>JAFGNQ010000361.1 GCA_016926925.1 Candidatus Aminicenantota bacterium | reverse complement strand
TTTATACCCGATAATTATACAAGTTCTGTGCCAAATCTCATTCAGCATGATGATTATTGGCTTTCTCAAGGAGTTTGGAGGTGTTGATCTTAATTTGCCGGCGAATAATTCAATTAATTGGATAAGCAATTCATTATATTGAATCTCTTTCCCGCATTGCGGAACAAGTCGGAGAGAACAGGCGAGTCCAAAAAACTTTACTGTGAGTTGGATTGTTTTTGAGGGGCATTACTGCTGCCTTCCACTAATACGACTTCGATGAGGTTCCCGACAGCCCAGATGGCATCGAGCTTGAGGTGGACATTGGCGGTCCGGTCGAAGAGGTAGGTGAGACGAGCCGGAAATTCCTCATCGGCAAGCCATAGAATCAACCTCACTGGAATTCTCGGCAAAACGAGCAATTCAAAGGCAGAGTCCCCGCTGTCTATACTTTTACCCCCAAGGTTTCGGCACGCTTCGGCAAACCGATACGAATCAAGGCCGAAGATTTGTGTCAGCTTTTTCGAAGGAAGAGCATGCGGCCCTCGAAAAAACAACGGGCCGCTGGGGAATTCTTTTTCGCTTGCCCAGCGGCCGTCTAAGGGAATATCTTTTGCTCCTATGAGATAATTGACGGCTGTGAGCTGAAGGAAAAAATGGCACTGTTCATCAGGAGCGTCCATGGATTGAATTTTCCCTTCCGATGGAATGATGCAATAATCTTTGCTTAAAATGGTAAGCCGATATCCCCTTTGGTTCTCATCATAAACAGCAAGGCTTCTTCGGGAAACAGCCCAAGGATCCAGTTTTTGTAAAGTGCTCCAGAGCTCCTGATGAATCATTCCAAAAAATTTATTCAGTTAAATAGCGTTTCCAAACGTAGGGGGATGTCATGGAGGACAGCAGAGCTCCGTAAAAAAGGTCGAATGCCACCTCATCGCCGATTTGGAGTTTCGTGTTTTTTGAATCGACGATCAAGTGGTCGCTGCTGGCCCCGATTATTTCGATATCCATTCGCGGGAGGAGATCAGGAACCGAAACATCCTGCCGGCCGATGTTCAGGATTACCCTGTCGATCAGGCCTTTGTCTTGAAATTCGGGAACGTTTCCGAAGGCATCGACAAAAACTTCTCCCCAGGGAATAGAGGGTTTTGTTTTGGCCTCGATGACTTCGGCGACCAGAGTGAACACATCCAGGTAGAGTTCGGGGATTTCTTTTTCAGGAAGATCCCGTCCTCCGAGAAGGATGGATTCCCCCAGGCGTGCATGATTGATTTTTTTTGCATTTAAGGCTTTTTTTATCCAGGAATAGACCACGGAGTTTCCGACCGAGACGTAAGGAAGCGCAATGTGGAATTTGGCTTCGATCCGCCGTGCCAGGTCCGACAAATCGCTCATGTTCTTGTCATCCGGAATGATTCCCCCGAAACAGGCCAGGTTTGAACCTATACCGTAAAGCTCTATTCCCTCGAGATTGAGAACCTGTTCCACTGTGGGCTCCAGTTCATCGGGCATGATTCCTTCTCTCAAGTCTCCCAGCTCCACCATGAGAATCACTTTGTGTCTGGTGTCATTTTTGCGGGCGAATTTTGATAGTTCTTTTATGACGGAGATCTCGGTATTAAGGCTGATATCTGAGGTCATTACGATAGCTTCGGCTGCGCTGAGATGCGGCAGCCGAAGCAGAAGGAGAGGGGCTTTTATGCCCGCCCGGCGCAGTTTTTCAAGATTAGCCAGCCTCGAGTCGGCCAGCATGTCGATGCCGTTGTCGAGGAAAACACGTGCGATTTTAGGATCGCCGCAGACGCCCTTCGTCACTCCTGCAATACGGATTCCCCGCGAACCGAAAATTTTCGTAATCTTTCGAACATTGTGTGCCAGCTTGGACAGGTCGATTTCCAGGCGAGGCGTTTTCATTGTGCGGTTCATTTTGCTGCTCTTTTGGCGATTCCTAGATATTGCCCACGGTTTCCTTTCATAACGGGTATTATATCGAAAATCCACCGCCATGCAATTTTTAAAATGTGAGAATCGGCGGTTTTTATGAATAATTCATCCTAGCATTGACAAGGTGGATAAAAATGACGATAAATGAGGATGGATATTTAGGGAGGACATCTCATGAAAGAGCCCATGACGAGATACGAAAGAATACATGCTGCTTGGAATCTTCGGGAAGCGGATAGAGTGCCTGCTGCTCCTTTACATTGCTACATCATACCCTATCTAGGTGGGATTACGATCCGCGAGATGTTTTTCGAGCCCGACAAGCTCATTCAAGCCTATATCCGGTGTATGGATCTCATCGGCGACAGCATCGATCCCAACATCACCACTCTCGATCATCTGTCGTTTCTGGGAAAATCAGGATGGGACCAGGTCACCCTGAATTGGAAAATCTGGGATATGTTTCCTCCGGAAGGGAATATCCCGAGCTTTTTCGAAAAACCCATCCTCGAAGATTATGAGGACGTCATGGAAAGGGGTTTCGCCTCTCTCTTGTTCAACAGACAGGTCAACGCACAGGTATTCGAACGGAGCGTGGAGGACTTTCTTTATTACGAGTTCGAGTATCCGGTGGTTTATTCCCAAGCCTGGCGCAAATATGTGGAAGAATACGGTGTGCCGCTGGAGATGGGGGGGCGGGCCACGATACCCTTTGAGCTCGTTCTTTATTACCGTGGATTCGATCGATATGTCCAGGACGTTTTCGAGATTCCGGATAAAGTCAAAAAAATGTGCGATTGGATTCTCGATATTGAGATCATGAACGGCATGAAACAGGCTGTGATCATGGGGGCGGGTGAGGTCCCTGGTGCGGATATCGTATTCTTTCAGGCCGGTGTTGTGGGGCCGCCCTATGTCTCACCGTCTGTGTTCGAAGAATTTGTTTGGCCGACCTTGAAAAGAGGTGTGGACATGATCGTAAACCGGGGATTCAAAGCGCACGTGCACATGGATGGAGACCTGACAGCGGTTTTGCCCCTATTGAAAAACATCGCCGATGGATTGCCCCGGGGAAAAGTTCTTCTGGATTTCGAGAAAACAGACATGAAAAAGGCCAAGAAAATCCTGGGCGACCGTGTCTGCCTATTCGGGAATATTCCGGCAGCGCTTATGTGCTTCGGTTCCACATCGGATGTGGAGGACTACTGCAAAAATCTGATACGAGACTGTGCCGAGGGCGGCGGCTTCATCCTGTCCACCGAGTGCGAAACGCCCTGGAACGCGAAGCCGGAAAATGTCCGTGCTATACTGGATACGGCTGAAAAATTCGGACGGTATTGAATTGTTTTCTGAGCTAATTGATGTGTTTCGAGACTCTAACGTGGCTGTACCGCGTCATCAGTTAAGAAAGGAGGTTCGGCATCGATGAATGAAAGAGAAAAGAAGATTCTCGATGAAATCAAGCAGAGATTGAATCCGCCTTCTCCGGAAGAGCTCGATAAGGCTAAAGCGAAGTGGCTCTTCGGCAAAAGGGCGGAGAAGATGCTCAAGTACGCTCCATGGAGCTTTGTCCTCACAAAGCTCATGTGGAAGAAGGGAGAAGAGCCGTGGGAAAACTGAGTGATGCCATGGCCTCCCTCGATAAGCAAGGGGTGATCGCAGCCGTAGAGGAAGGCATAAAAAGCGGCCGGGATCCAATAGATATGATCGAGGAAGCCCGGGAAGGCTTGGAAAAAGCTGGCCAAGAATTCGAGAACGGAAATTTCTTTCTCATGGAGTTGATGCGGGCTGCACAGATTTTCAAAGCCGCGGCAGCGCTGCTCGATCCCGTGATCAAGGAATGTCACGGGGATACGAAGGCAAAAGGAACAGTCCTCATCGGCACCGTAGCAGGCGATGTGCATGATCTGGGCAAGGGGATTGTGGCCACTCTGCTTCAATGCGGTGGTTTTGAGGTTATTGACCTGGGGGTGGATGTCGCCGAAGATGTGTTCGTCAGGCAGATACGAGAAAAAGCCCCTCAAGTCGTAGGCATGTCGGGACTTTTGACGACCTCGATTCCGGTCATGAAAAAAACCGTCGATGCCATCAGTGCGGCAGGCTTGAGAGATAAGGTGAAAGTCATCGTGGGAGGAGGGGTGGTCGGTGAGGTCAATACTTCCAGCCTCGGAGTCGATCATGCCACTTCCAATGCCAGCGAGGGGATCAGGGTTATCGAGGATTGGATCGAAGAGAGCGGTCTCTGAGGAGCGGCGGTCATGAAAGACAAGATGACAAGTTATGAACGGCTTACTGCCGCCTGGAATCTTGAAGAAGCCGACCGTGTACCGGTGGCGCCGATCAATTGTTACATCATCCCTTATCTCGCCGGACTTACGATACGTGAAATGTTCTATGAGCCCGAAAAGCTCATCGAAGCAACGGTTGCCTGTTTGGATATTCTCGGGGATTTTGTAGACCCGAATATTACCACATTCGACCACCTGTCGATCATCGGCAAATCAGGCTGGGACCAGGCGACTCTGGACTGGCGCATCTGGGACGATTTTCCGCCCAAAGGCAACATCCCCAGTTTTTACGAAAAGTGCCTCATCGACGACTACGATGATGCCATGGACAGAGGTTTCGCCACGCTTGTATACAATAAGAGGCTGAAGGAAATCTTTAGCCGAAGCATTGATGACATGCTTTATTACGAATTCGAATACAAGAAAATCTATGCGCAGGCCTGGCGCCGCTTCGTAGAAAAATACGAAATCCCTCTACTCATGGGAGGGCGTGTCTGTCATCCCTTGGACCTGCTGCAGTATTACCGCGGTCTTTCCCAATTGACTGAGGATCTGTTCGAGCGGCCGGAAAAAGTCCATGCCATGAGTGAATTTCTGCTCGATTACGAGCTGATGCGGGGCATGAACGACGCTATGATCATGGGTGCCGGGGATGTTCCGGGTGCGGAAACCGTTTTCTTTGTCAACGGTGGCCCTCCCGGCATGTCCAAGAGAATTTTCGATGAATTTTTCTGGCCTTACGCCAAGAGGGCGGTCGACACACTCGTACAAAGAGGATTCAAGGTCTACTGCCACTGGGACAATGACCTGACCCACTGCCTGGATACGATTCAAGGAATCGCGGACGGACTTCCGAAAGGAAAAGTTCTGATCGATTTCGAGAAAACGAATATGAAAAAAGGCAAGGAGGCCTTGGCCGGTAAAGTCTGTATCTACGGGAATGTGCCGTCCTCTATGCTGGTTTACGGCACACCGGATGAAGTGGATGCCTATTGCAAACAGTTGATCGAAGACTGTGCTGCCGGCGGCGGTTATATTCTCGGTACGGAATGCGAAGTCCCCTGGGATTCCAAGCGTGAGAATGTAAGGGCCATCATCGATGCCGCTCTCAAGTATGGCTGCTACTGACCTGATTTCAGTGTTCGAAGCGGCAGGCAATGGTGACAAAAGGAGAATTCGTGCATGAGCTATCCTCGACTCGAGATCGACCTGAAAAAACTCGAAGAAAATGCACGCACCGAGCTCCGGGAACTGGCTGAATTCGGTGTGAGCGTAATGGCCGTCAACAAAGTATTCAACGGTCTCTCTCAGACTGCGGAAGCCGTGGTACGCGGAGGAATAGAAACTGTTGCTGAATCCCGGCTCACCAACCTTAAAAAATTGCAGGGAGTGCCGTGCCAGAAATGTCTTCTCAGGACTCCCTGTCTCAGTGAAATCGAGGACACCGTGAGGTATGCCGACATTTCTTTGAATTCGGAACTAAGCCTGCTCAAAGCCCTATCAAAGGAAGCAGTCAGACAAGACAAAATCCATCATG
>JAFGNQ010000360.1 GCA_016926925.1 Candidatus Aminicenantota bacterium | reverse complement strand
GACTTTCCATAATTTCTCCTGATAGCACTGTTTGTCCCAATATTCATCCCAAGTGAAATGGTCGAGCCAGTCCTTCCAGAAAGGAGTGTTTCTTCCGACGGCTTTCTCCATATCGGCAAGCGGTAAGAGGTTATAAATTTCCTGTAGATTATGTTTGGATAGATCCTGCATCGTTCTTCCGTCTATCAAAATTATCCAATCAAGCATGGCCATCATAAAAGCTCCGTTTTGATAGGGGACGTTGAAAAAAGGATCCGGAGGCGTGACCTGGGGTATCATGGCCGTATAGTATTGGCTTTTTTTCGTAGCGGCGTAGACCTGAACCCAGCCCACATAGGATCCGCCTGTGGAGCCGATTTTACCGTTCGACCATTCCTGCTTGCCGATCCATTCATGAGTGTCATAGCCGTCGCTGGCCTCGTTGACGAGGGGGTAAAAGCGTCCGTCGGAATCGCCCCTGCCTCTTGTGTCCTGAGTTATATAAATATAGCCCCTCTGTGCAAAATACTGGCCCATTTTACGGCTCCCCTCGTTGTTATTATCATACGGTGTTCTGACCAGTACGACAGGGAAGCGGCCTGGTGCGTCGGGCCGGTACATATCAGCGGATAATTCTACACCATCAGACATAGGTATCCTCATGTTGAGTTCGTATCTGACACCATAGGTGGGCTGTGACAGCTCATCTTTTGAAATGCCCGGAGTTATTAAAAAGGCGACAATCAATAACACGGATAGCATCGGGACATAAAATTTCTTCATCTTCGCTCCTTCAGCCAATATTTCTCCTCTGAAGCTCACTTGGGAGAATTCTCGGCATCCCATGGATTTATAATTCCTGGTGAATTATTTTTATAATCATACAATATTTTATTAGCTCGATCTATTCATAAATTGTAAAAGGTAAGAACTCATCATTTATGCCTGTATTGGTTTTTTCATCCAAATCTCCTGTTAGTTTCAATGAGGCGACCCGTTACTTCGCCCGATAGGTGAGAATCGGGGCTGGGAGCGAGCGTCAGTATCAGAGAGTGCCGGCGGATCGATTTGACAGTCGGAAGGAGCTGTGATATGGTTAGCCATATGAAGACAACCATACATATTCCTGACAGCCTGTTCAACGAGGCCAAGAAGGTCGCCCAACAGGAGAAGACGACGCTGAAAGCCCTGGTCGAAGAAGGGTTGAGAAAGGCCCTCAACGAACGCCGGGGGCGAAAGCCTCCGCGCTTCAAACTCCGCAAAGCCAGTTTTAAGGGCCAAGGCCTCCAGCCTCATCTGGAGGATGTGACCTGGGATCAAATCCTCGACATCAGCTATAAGGGGCGCGGCGGATGATCGCCATCGACAGCAACATACTCGTTTACGCCCATCGTGAGGATTCGTCCTGGCATGAAGCCGCCCTCCGATGTGTCACCGGCCTTGCGGAGGGAAGGGAGCATTGGGCTATTCCGTGGCCCTGTCTCCACGAGTTTCTGGCCGTAACCACTCATCCCAGGATCTTTGCCCCGCCGACGCCGCTCGATCAGGCTGTCGAACAGGTCGAGGCCTGGCTCGAATCGCCACGCCTCGTGCTGCTCATTGAGGACGAGTCGTATTGGCCGAAGCTTCGCCGGCTTGTCCTTTCGGGCAAGGTTGTCGGTCCCAAGATCCATGACGCTCGCATTGCGGCCATCTGCCTCAGCCACGGGGTCGACGAACTCTGGACCATCGACCGCGACTTCAGCCGGTTCCCAATGGTTAAGATTCGCAATCCCCTCAGGTCGATTTAAGAAAGCTCAGCCGCACTGAAAATATTCTAAAAATCTTCATCGCCGGGCTCCCAGCGATAGAGGTCCAGATCGATCCGGTCTTTATCGTCGAAAACAATCCCCTCTGCCTTGAGAAGTTCTTTCTGTTTTTCGTATCCCGCTCCCGGTTTGAGAGAAATCTCTCCTTTTCGGTTGACCACACGGTGCCAGGGCAGATCTTCTTTTTCCGAGCAAGAATGTAGGATCCAGACCACCCGGCGGAAGGAGGGATAGAGGCCGGTCATGTAGGCAATCTGGCCGTAGGTGGCGACTTTCCCGGGAGGGATGCTCTTTATCAGTTTGATAACCTCGGCTGTGAAATCCATGTCTGTCACCGATCTCAATAATCATGGAAGAGGTTGTCGTCCAGGGCGTCGATGATGTCGCTGCAAGTAGGATCGGCGTTCTTCAGCAGCAGGCTGTAGGCGGCGAGGATCATGTCTGGGGTGCCGTATCCGCATTGGAGCGCATCGTGACCCAAAGGAGCGAGTGCTTGCGGTTAACGGTCAGACTTTCGGGTTGGCCGTTGAGTTTGAAACGAATGGTCTTATTCATTCGTTCCCCTTTTTTATTTCCCTTTTTAACCTTTCTATAACCTGCCGTACCTCGATTATATCTTTTTCGTATTTTTGTGGCGAGGCCGTTTCTATGAAAGATTCGAAATAGTTTAAAGACTTCTTTTTGTCTCCCAGCCTGAGGTAAACACGGCCGAGATTGTAGAGTGTGTCTGCTTGCCTGGGCTCGAGCTCCAAGGATTTTTCCCAACTCAGGAGGGCCTTTTCAACCAAGCCTTTTCTGTAGAAAACCACTGCTAATCCGTTGTGGGCCGATGCCAGGCGTTCATCCACAGCGATCGCTTTTTTAAACTCTTCTGCAGCCAGGTCATAATTTTTCTGCGAGAGATAACAGTTGCCCAGGTTGTTCATGGCCATGGCATAATCGCTGTCCAAAGAGAGCGCTTTTTTGAATGCGCCTGCGGATTCGACCAGCCGTCCGCTCTTGAAGTAGCTGACTCCCAGGTAATTGAATGCCTCGGCATAGCTGCCGTCCTGTCTTATCAGCCGTTCCAGAACATCGATGGAGTCTCCGATTCTGTCCGCTTCCTGGTAGTACAAGCCCAACCTTGCCAGGAGCGAACTCGTGGTGAGCTTCAGGGCGACGGCCTTCTCCAATAAGTGAATCGCTTCCTTGATTTTGTCCATCTTGTAATAGTTATAGGCTGCATACTCATATCCCATTATGAAATTGGGCTGGGAATTCAGAACGTGCTCATAGAGTCTTCGGGCAGTTTCCAATTCTCCTGTTTCGGAGGCGATGATGGCTGCGTTGAAAGCATTGTCCGTTTCAATCATCGTCTTGGGGTCGGGCCTCTGCGTTGCCCCAGATATAGTTCTTCCGGTGATATAGCCCAGCGACATGAGTTTTTCTCTTGTTTCCTTGTCGATTTCAGCCCCGAATACCCTGGAAGAATGAGGGGAGGAATAGTTTTTTGTAGCAAGGAACAGTTCTTTCTTGAGAAGGTCTGTGATGCCGGGTTTCTTTTCAACGAGATTGACCTCTTCGTTGGGATCGCTCTCGAGATTATAGAGCTCCGGTATGGGGGCATCGATGTATTTCCATTCCCCGCTTCTGATCCCCTGGAGCGGTGCCCAATTGCGGTCCATCATTGCCGCCACGGATTCGATGTAAATGTATTTGTCTGAAATCGATGTCTCTTTGGAGAGGACCGGTAGAAGCGATTCTCCTTGAATTTCCGGGTTTTTATCGATTCTCATAAGTTCTATGATGGTCGGCATTATGTCGATCGTACTGACCGGGGTTTTCACAATCCGGCTTTTTGCCCACTTTCTGGGATTATGAAAAATGAGGGGCACTCTCAGGGTGGAGTCGTAGATGAAGATTCCGTGAGTCGTCTCGTTGTGCTCTCCCAATCCTTCCCCATGATCGGAGGTAAGGATTGTTAATGTGCGATCGGACAATCGCAGTTGGTCGAGCTTCTCGATCAGGTCTCCGATGACAGAGTCCGTATAGGCGATTTCTCCGTCATATTCCCGGCCGGCATAAGTACGGCTGAAGGGCGACGGTGGTTCATAAGGGGAGTGGGGATCGAAATAATGGATCCAAACGAAAAATTTCTTCTCTTTATTCTTTTCTATCCACGCGACAGCGCTGTTGTTGACCTCTGCAGCTCTTCTTTCGATAAAGGAAAGATCGCGCACGACGTTTTTGCTGCCGTATAGGTCATCGTATACATCGAATCCCTTGTCGAGTCCGAAGCGGGAATCCAGGGGGAAGGCCCCTACGAAAGCTGCGGTCGCGTAGCCGTTATTCTTCATGATTTGAGCGAGCGTGGTATTGGATTCGGGCAGACGGTAACCGTTGTCCCGGATCCCGTGGAACAAGGGAAGAGTGCCAGTAAACAGGGAACAGTGTGAGGGCAGTGTGAGCGGCACATGGCAAAATGCCCGGGTGAAAAGGACGCCGTTTCTTCCCAGGGCGTCTATATTCGGAGTTTCGATTTTGTCATATCCATATATGCCGAGATGGTCGGCCCTCAAAGTGTCGATGGTGATGATCAGAAGATTGAGGTTTTCTTCATCGGGGGAATGGGACTTCCCTTGCATCGAAGAGAGAAATAAGAAGAAGATGCACAAAGCGATTACCGAAGCGATCGGTCGCCGTGTTTTTTTGTCTGAGAGCGCCTGGTGCATGAGTTTTCCAAAGGAAGAATGGGACAGCTTCGAGATATAAAAATATCACATTTAATAAAAAAGGGGAACCCGGCCGGGTTCCCCTCCAAAGCTCTTTCAGGATTTTACATACAGGCTAAAAATTCCATTTCACTCCGAGTCTGAGAATTCTCGGAGCCAGAACCGTGTAGATATCCTGGTAGCCGCTCCAAGATTCCGTGTCCCAATCCAGCGTGGTATAGGAATTGAACACGTTGAAGACATCAGCCATAATCTCCAGAGCTCCGAATTTTCCTAATCTGAATATCTTACTCAACCTCAAATCAAGAATCAACAAATTCGGAAACCTTTCAGTTCCATATTTCTGGGTTTCGACGTTGACATCTCCCTGATTTAGCCTGGTATAGAAGTACCTCTGTGAAGGCAGGCCGGTGCGATAATTTAAAAAGCCGCCGAAAGTGAATCCCAGAGGGAGCTCGACACTTCCCATGATTTTGATGATCAGAGGGGCGTCGTTCCAAAGAGGCACACCGTCTTGAAATTCCCTGTTGTTGGGATCGTCTACGGATTCGATGGGCATGTTGACGTTTGTCTTCCCATAAGTTATCGAAGCCAGTAGTTGCCATTTGTTGGCAAATTTTTTGGTCAGAGTGAACTCGACACCTTTATAAGATTCTTTATATCCGGGGCGCTCATGGATGTAGTAATCGATCACGCCGACTTTGTCATCCGCTAAGTCGTAAACCGTGATATCCCCACCGTCATCCGG
>JAFGNQ010000359.1 GCA_016926925.1 Candidatus Aminicenantota bacterium | reverse complement strand
TCCGTATGGAGGGCGGTACGAGATGC
Source organism: Candidatus Aminicenantota bacterium (assembly GCA_016926925.1). The sequence goes on along the minus strand of JAFGNQ010000359.1, from coordinate 7,584 downwards.
CGGAATTCGACCCAAGGATATTCAGGTTGCCTATTGCGGATATGCACTTTCGGGGCTGCTGGTGGGTCAGGAGAGCGGATTGGGACAGATTGTCCTTAAAGATACGGGCATCACGGGAATTCCCGTAACGCATGTTGAAAATGCGTGTTCGAGCAGCGCCTGCGCTCTCAGGGAAGCATGGATGGCCGTCGCTTCGGGACTTTCCGACTTTGCTCTCGCTATGGGGGTCGAAAAAATGACCTGCGCCAAAACGGAAAAGGTCATCAAGGCTCTCGTGAGTTCCAGCGATGTCGAGCTCGAGTCGGGAATCGTCTTTCCGGGAGTGTTTGCCATGATTGCGCAGAGACATATGTACGAGTTCGGTACGACACGAGAGCAATTGGCCGGAGTTGCGGTAAAGGCCCATAGATACGGTGCCCTGAATCCCCATGCTCACTTTCAAAAAGAGGTGACTCTCCAAGATGTCCTCTCTTCTCCGTTGATTGCTACGCCTTTGAGGCTCCTCGATTGCTCTCCTATCAGTGACGGGGCGGCGGCCGCCATTCTTGTTCCAAAGGAGTTAGCGAAAAAGCTGGGGCGGGAGGCCGTCGATATTGCCGCATCCGTATTGAAGTCCGGGAGCTACACCGATGATAGGCCCATTACAAGTTTTGAGTCGACAGTCAAGGCTGCGCGGGAAGCCTATGAGATTGCAGGGATCGGACCTGAGGATATCGATGTAGCCGAGGTTCACGATTGTTTCTCGATCGCCGAAATCGTCCACATCGAAGATTTGGGGTTTTGCACAAAAGGAGAGGGGGGGAGGTTCATCGAGAATGGCAAAGCCGATATCGATGGGCAAACGCCGGTCAATATCAGCGGCGGCCTGAAAGCAAAAGGTCATCCCGTAGGAGCGACGGGAATCGGCCAAATTGCCGAATTGGTTTGGCAGCTGAGGGGACAAGCCGGCAATAGGCAGGTAGACAAGGCCAGGATAGGATTGTCTCATTGTATGGGAGGTTTCTTCCACTCTGACGGAGCTTCTCTTGCCGTTCATATCTTGAAAAAATAGAACCTTCAAGGAATTCACGATGTCTGATGAGATCAAAGAAATAGGAAAAGAAAAAAAGAGGTGGGAGGAAACGACCCTGAAAAGCACAATGGAAAAGCTTCCGGAACGGAAAAAAAATTTCATGACAGTATCCGGAATTCCGATTGAGAGGCTTTACACTCCCTTGAACACGACGGATAAAAATTATAAGGAAGAGATCGGATTCCCGGGTGAATATCCGTTCACAAGGGGTGTGACGGCGACGATGTATCGAGGCCGTTTGTGGACGAGAAGGCAGGTCGTTGGCTTGGGGACCGCCAAAGACACGAATTTAAGGCACAAATATGTTCTCAAACACGGCCAAACGGGACTGAGCAACGATTTCGACCTGCCGACACTGATAGGATTGGATTCGGACGATCCTATGGCAAAAAATGAAGTGGGGCGGGTCGGCGTTTCTATCGATTCCTTGAAAGATATGGAAGACCTTTTCGAGGGCATTCCCCTCGACTCGGTGAGTACCTCCTTTACGATCAATCACCCCGCCCCGATCCTGTTAGCCATGTACGTCGCCGTGGCTGAGAAGCAGGGCATCCCCATCGATCGGCTGAGAGGGACGATTCAAAACGATCCTCTCAAAGAATTTTTTGCACAGAAAACCTATGTCTTTTCCCCCAGATCGTCCATAAAAATGGTGGCGGATTTATTCGAGTTTTGTTCCAAACATATGCCCTTATGGAATCCGATCAGTATCTGCGGTTATCAGACGAGAGATTCGGGCGGAACGGTGGAGCAGGAGATTGCATTTACTGTGGCCAACGGAATCGAGTATGTGAAAGCCGGAATCGACGCAGGCCTGGAAGTCGATCGATTCGCGCCACGGATTTCTTTTCTTTTTTATGTCCACAATGATTTTTTTGAAGAAATCGCAAAATTTAGAGCTTTGCGAAGAATATGGGCAAAGATCTTAAAAGAAAAATTCAATGCTCGAAAGCCGGAATCCATGAGACTGAGAATGCACGTCCAGACCGGCGGCGGCACGCTGACTCTCCAACAGCCGGAGGTCAACATTATTCGCGGAACGATTCAAGCCCTTGCGGCGGTTTTGGGCGGAGTCCAGTCCCTTGCCCTCTCCGCGTTCGATGAGGCCTTATCTATCCCTTCGGAATATGCACAACGCATGGCGCTCCGAACACAAGAAGTCATTGCCTTCGAAAGCGGAGTTACCAATACGGTCGATCCTCTTGGGGGATCCTATTATATCGAGTCACTGACCGACCGGATCGAAGAACGTGTTTGGAAATTGTTGGATCAAATCGATTCCCTGGGCGGAATGCTGACCTGTGTCGAAAGCGGCTATATTGAAAAAGTTATCGCTGAAGAGGCTTTCAAAACGCAGAGTGCGATCGAAAATAAAGATATGATTGTTGTCGGCGTCAATGAATTCAGGATGGAAGAAGAGGTAAATAGGATAGAGACGTTCAGAGTGAATGAAGAAGCCGAGAGACGGCAGGTTGAGAGCCTGAAAAAACTCAAAAAAGAGCGCAGCAAGGAAAAGACAGCTAAGGCTCTCGAGAATATATTCAAGGACGTGAAGCAGGGGAAAAACATGATGCCCGCCATCATCGAAGCCGTGAAATCCTATGCCACAGAGGGAGAGATCATCCGGGAGCTTAAGAAATGCTTCGGAGAATATGATCAGAACATAGTTTTCTGAAAAAGCTCTGTGCGAAGTGATTGAAAGGAAGCAACTATGGATCCCGCTCGGAAGGTTGAAAAGAAAATTAGGGTGCTTTTAGCCAAGCCCGGCCTGGACGGGCATGACCGTGGCATCAAAGTCGTTGCCCGGGCCTTGAAAAATGCGGGTATGGAAGTTATCTATATGGGCCTCCGTGTCACTCCCGACCAGGTTGTGGCGGCCGCAATTCAGGAGGATGTCGATGTCATCGGTATCAGCAACCTTTCAGCAGCACACGTTCCCATCAATAGAGAAATAATGAGGATTTTGAAGAAGAGAAATGCCGCTAATATACCGGTCATTGCAGGCGGTACTATTCTCGAAGAGGACAGGACTCAGCTCGAACGGATGGGAGTTGCCGCATGCTTCACTCCGGGTACGGATACGAACGATATCGTGAAATTTATAAGGGAAAAAGTGAATCCCGAGAAAATTCTTTAAACAGTTAAGCGGCGGCGGTTTTTATGAATAATTCAGGCTCATTTTAAGGAGTGATTGTATGACCCAATATTCGAAGGAAGAAATAGCTCTACTGAAGCAGAGTGTAAAGAAAATCTGGATGGATTTCCGCCAGATGCAGGAATTCGAACAAAATCCTGTCATCGTATGTGAAGGAAACGGGATTAAAGTGAAAACGATCGATGGAAGAGAGTTCATTGATGCCATCTCCGGAGCGGTCGTTACGGGAATCGGATATTCTAATGAAAAGGTCAAGGAGGCTATAAAAAAACAGACCGACGAGCTCTGCTGGTGGCCTGTTTTGCATGCGACGACACCTCCGGCTCTGAATCTTGCTCGACTCATAACGGAACTTCTTCCCGGAGATCTCAATACCGCCTTCCTTCTAAGCGGTGGGTCTGAAGCTACGGAATGTGCCATGAAGATGGCCAGACAATATCATATTCAGACAGGGAATCCCCTGAAAACTAAAATCGTCTCCAGGTATTGGTCCTATCATGGGTCGACAAAGGGCGCCTTGAGTGCCTCCGGCGTTAGCGATAAATACAAGTTCGATCCTTTCCTGGCCGGACATATTCACATCTTTCCTCCCTATTGTTATCGCTGCCCGTTCAAACAGAGCCCTGAAGAGTGTGACCTTGAGTGTGCTCTAGCACTCGAACAGGTGATCAGGTATGAAGGACGAGATACAGTCTCCGCCGTAATCGTCGATCCGGTTTTGGCTGCCGTAGGAATACTTGTGCCTCCCAAGGAGTATTATCGGAGAATCAGGGAGATCTGCCATAAAACGGATGTTCTTTTAGTATTCGATGAAGTTCTCACCGGATTCGGAAGAACAGGAAGTCTCTTTGCCTGCAATCATTATGATGTTGTTCCGGATATTATCTGTCTTGGAAAAGGAATCAGCGGAGGGTATCAGCCTTTGGCTGCAACCGTTGCCTGCGATAAGGTAGTCCGAGCCTTCAGGGGAAAAAACGCTGACAATGTGGCTTTTATGCACGGAAATACATTTGGAGGGCATCCTATAGCGTGTGCAGCGGGAACAGCGGCAATTGAGGAATTGCTGCGGTTGAATCTTGTGGAAAATTCCAGAATTATGGGAAGCTATCTTAGGGAAGAATGTCTGAGGCTCCAGGAAAAATATGCTTTTATCGGGGATGTCCGCGGGCTGGGACTGCTGGTGGGAATCGAGATGGTCCAAGATAAAAACAGAAAGACTCTGTTTCCCAGCAAGAAAGCGCTCGTCCCCAAACTGATTGCTAAAGCTATGGAACGAGGTATCATAACCAGGGGTTCGCATCATGTTTGGCACCTCGCTCCGCCTTTGATAATCACAAAAACCGAAATCGACGAGGTTGTCGAGATACTGGATAACTGCATGAGTGAGATCCAACAAGAATTGTAAAGAACCCCTTGCCGAACATCTTTCCGATGCAAATGTTTCCGTACTGATTTTGGATTTGATTTTTCTCCCCATCCATAGAGCCTCCCCATTTTAAGTGGAGGTTCCTTCATGAATCTAATTTGAATATAAAAGTATAAAAAGGCTTGACAATTGAGTATAGTTAGATATAGTTATTATTAACAAATCATGGATCTGAAGGAGGAAGGGAATGAAACATCGCTGCAAGAACATGAATTTTAGGCTGTGTTTGCTATTTTTGCCGGCAATCTGTTTTTTGATGACCGGAGTGATATCGGCCCAGACCACGGTTACTTTGGATGGGATGATTTCTGATGATGGCGGCGCGGCCCTGCCGGGCGCAACCGTCACGGCAAAAAACATGGAAACCGGTTATATCCATTCCGGAGTTTCCCGATTGGATGGACGCTACATCATTTCCGGGCTCCAGCCTGGACAATATGAATGTGAGGTGAGCCTTTCCGGTTTTAGAACCGAGATTAGAAAAGGGCTGACATTTGCCGTCGGGGCAAGATTGACGGTAAACTTCATGCTCTCTCCGGCAACGCTTGAAGAAGAAGTCGTCGTTACAGCTGAGTCTCCCATGGTCGAGGTGACCAAATCAGAGATCAGCTCGGTAGTGGATCGTGAATACATCGAAGACCTTCCGCTTTTAGACCGCGATTGGGATTCCCTGTCTTTTATAAAGGCAGGAGCGGCTTCAAGCGATTATGAGGGAGTAACGACAGCGGCCCAACCGAGAGGAAGCTCGGAGATGATGATTGATGGCATCTCTAATGAATGGACGGGTACAAACATTGCGAGATTAGCCGTTCCGGCCGATGCCATACAGGAATTCAGGGTCATCACCAACCAGTTTGCGCCGGAATACGGAAATGCCAGTGGACTGGTTCGAAGTGCGATCACTCGATCGGGAACAAACGATCTCAAGGGCAGGGTCTCCTTTTTCTACAGAGATGAGGCCTTCGATTCCGCCAACTACTTTATCAACCATGACAGCTACGATAGCCCTGAACTTCCAAAAGATCAGTGGGAAAAGCCCCCATTCAAGCATCTCAATTATGCGGGCTATCTTGGCGGTCCCATCGCCAAGAATAAGGCCCATTTTTTCATCGCCTACGATGGATTCAATCGCAGTGAATATGTAACCATCACTTCTCCCCTTGTTCCCAAAGAGTCGGTCAAAACGCCGACAAACATCCACCGCTTTATGGCAAAGCTGAATTTCCAGATCAACGAACAGAACCTGATCACCTTCCGCTACAACTTAGACTATAACAGCTACGGAAATATCGGTCCGGGAGGTCTCTACACAAAGTCGACGGCAATCGATGATGTCAGGACCGTACACGATTTTCAGGCGAACTGGACTTTCTACTTGTCGGACAAAATGATGAATGAGGCCCGCTTGATTTATGCCTCCACCGCGGATGAATGGGGTAATCCGGCTAGCCCTGGTGAGCCCTTTATTTCACGGCCATCCGGATATTTCGGAAAGATGTCAAACATGCCGCAGTCAACCTATGAAAAAAGGCTGACACTGGTTGACAATCTCAGCATCTTTGTCGGGAGCCACAGCATCAAAATGGGATTCGAGCTCTCCCGGACTCCTCTTCATGGCGATATCGAGCTGTTGAAAGAAGGCTCGTTCTCCTTTACAACGGATGCGCCCTTCGATCCAGCAGATTTTGCAACTTATCCCATAACGTATGTCTACAATACATCAGATACAGACTTTAACAGTCCCTATTCGAATTATGGTGCTTTTATCCAGGATTCCTGGCGGGTCAGCGATCGCTTAACATTCAACTTCGGACTCAGGTACAGTATATATTCGGTCTCAGGCTTGGACATCGCAAAGTGGGACATCAGAAATCTGAATCCCAGATTCGGCTTTAGCTGGGATCCTATCGGCGATGGAAAAACATCGGTCAGAGGGGGTATCGGAACTTACACCCAGAATCCTATGGGCGATGCGGGGCTCAGAGTTTTCCTTTACAGAACATGGGAATTGCGACTTCTCATATTTCCGGGCTATCCGGATCCTTTTGCAGGCAATCCCTTTTTGCCGGCCATTCCAGGCGGCATAACTCTGGAGGAACACCAGCCAAGAGAAAATGCCATAGCCCCATACACTGTTCAAGGAACTCTCGGTATCCAGAGAGAAATCATGAAGGACATTTCCATAGGTGCTGATCTGGTCTATGTCAAGGGATACAGGATGATGAGGCAGGAGCAGCTGAACGGAGTCATTCCCGGGACGAGTTATATCCGCCCGGATATGACAAGGGGAGATGTTTGGGAGCTCGCAGATGGGGGGAGTACGGAGTACAAGGCTCTCTACTTGAGTTTTAAAAAGCGCTATTCTCACGGCTGGCTGCTGGATGTTTCCTATACCCTTGCTGATTCACAGGCCAATGTGGAGACTGAGTATCAAACGCCTTTGGATAATGAGCCTGATATTTGGGACAGGATGTGGGGACCGACTCATAATGATGCGCGACACAGAATATCGGCTGCAGGTGTAGTTGATCTGCCTTGGGGATTTCAATTGGGAGGAACTTTTTACTATTCATCAAAATTGCCCTGGACGGCCTTCTATACTCAGGACATCAACTTAGACAGCACCGCTTCGGATATGGTCGATGACCACCGCAATGCCCGGAGAGGATTTGACTACTTTGCGGTGAATTTCAGAGTCTCAAAATTTATTAACATCCATCCTTTACGCTTGCAGCTCTTAGCTGAAGTTTACAATGCGACCAATAGGACTAATTTCTCCGGCATAAAAAATAAAATAGACTCGCCTGGATTTGGAGATCCCCAAATAGCAGGAGATCCCAGGCTTTTCCAACTTGGAATTCGTGTCGATTTTTGATTATTGTAGTAATGGATTCTCAAAGGCAGTATTTCGGAAAAAAGAGATTTCCTTTC
>JAFGNQ010000358.1 GCA_016926925.1 Candidatus Aminicenantota bacterium | reverse complement strand
GGAATCGTTGCGTTCGATCGTCGTTTTCTAGCTTGATAAAAAAGAAAAAGCCTGAATCCGATTCTCTTTATTTTTCGTTGAAGTAATTTTCGTGTCTGCCCACCGGGCAACAGCACAACCTCTCTCCGATTATTGCACCGTGACATAGGCCGGATTGCCTTCCCGGCCATCATCGTTTATGGCCACGATCGCATACGTGTATGACTTGTCCTTCCCGACTCTCCGGTGCCAGTAATTAAAGACATCGGCATTCAGCTCGACGAGTGGATCCCAAATCCCGTTTTCTACGAGATAGATTCCATATTTCGTGATGTTCAGGTTGTCCGGATGAGGCTGCCAGGACAAGACATTGATATATTCTACCTGGGAAAGGGAACGATTCAATTTCTTTTGACCGGTGACGTTCATCGGGGCGTAAATCCGGCGGACGAAATTAGCCGTAACATGTTTATCCTCATCCATGATGAAGAGTAACGGGTTATCCGTAACGGAAAAGTCGCCGCTCCAATGGCTGAATTGATATTTTTCATCGGGGATGGCGGAGGCTAAAACCTGCCAAACGGCATAAACCTTATCACCGGAACAGACAACCTGAGGGGCACTAGAGGTATTTTTTGGATCATCGTCCCCTGTGTCCAAACGGATATCACGTGGCTGCCAGACAAGTTGGGCCGCTGCCAAGATCCCAAGGATCAGGAAAATGAATAAGAACCAAAAACCTCGCCGATGCATTCCTGGCCTCCTTCCGGCATTCTCTCCTTCCTAGTCCTCTCGCCGGCCGGTTAAAATAAGCTCATCCGGTGTGCTCTCTTTTGGAGCGGGTTTGACCAAACCTTGACAGAGTTGCTTATCTCACTTTTTCTTAGAATTGGAGAAGCCTTTTAATCAAACCGATCCATTGAGCTTTCATCCGAGATTCCCATCGTTGATATCTAAAAAAATATTTTATTTCAGAAAAAAAGCATTGTCAAACACTCGTGAATCATTCCGGCTGCTCTGAGAAATAATGAAACTCCATATTAAAAAACGAAAATGGATGGGGGCAGCGCATAAAATCCGACTGGGACAAAGATACTGCTGATTGCTTGCTCCGGAATTCAAAACCGGTCTATTCCACGATGAGGCGGTGGTATTTTTTCTTGCCGGCACGGAGAAGAATGCCGTCAGGGGTCAAGCTGTCCTCGGTGATTACCTGTTCAAGATTGTCGATCCTTTGATCGTTGATGTACATACCACCCTGCTGGATGAGACGCCGCGCCTCTCCCCTGGACGCGGTGAGTCCGGCTTCGGCGAACAGCTCCATCGGGCTTATGCCCTGAGTCAGGCGGCTGCGTGGAATGACGGTTGTGGGCATGGCATCTAAATCGCTCGTCCCCATTTCTTTCTTGCCGAAAGCGGTCTCAGCCGTTGATCGGGCCTCCTGGGCCATTTTTTCTCCGTGAGTTATCCGCGTGGCTTCATAGGCCAATATCTGCTTCGCCTTTCGGATTGCGCTTCCCTCAAGAGCTTCGAGGTTCTCGATTTTTTCCAGGGGAAGAAAAGTGAAGAGCTTGAGAAAACGGCCCACATCCCGGTCATCACAGTTGACCCAGTACTGGTAGTACTCATAGGGGTTGAGCAAATCCGCATCCAGCCAAACCGCACCGGCCGCAGTCTTGCCCATCTTGGCTCCCGATGCCGTCGTGAGCAGAGGAAAGGTCATGGCCTCGACTTTAGCTCCTTCGACACGGCGGATGAGATCCACACCGGCCAAGATATTTCCCCACTGGTCATCACCACCCATTTGGAGGGTGCATCTGTGGTTCTTGAAAAGATAAAGGTAGTCGTAAGCCTGGAGAAGCTGGTAATTGAATTCGATGAAGGAAAGTCCTTTCTCCAGCCGCTGTTTATACGCTTCGGCGGCCAGCATCCTGTTGACACTGAAATGGCGGCCGATCTCCCGAAGGAATTGGATGTAGTTGATGGGCAAAAGCCAATCTGCATTGTCCAGAGCAATGGCGTGCTCTCCATCGAAATTCAAATACCTATTCAACTGGGCGTGAATAGCTTTCCCGTTGGCTCGAATCGCATCTTCGCTCAACATCTTTCGCATTTCGGTCCTGCCGCTGGGGTCGCCGACCATGGTCGTACCGCTTCCGACGAGTCCTATCGGCCGGTGGCCGGCCCGCTGCAAATGCATCATGGCCATGATGGGAACAAGACTTCCTGCATGAAGACTGGAAGCGGAGCCATCAAAACCGATGTAAAACGTAAGTGAGTCTTCGTCGAGCTTACGGCGAAGATCGACTTCATCCGATACCTGAGCGATGAATCCGCGTGCTTTTAAGTTGTCGAAGACATTGTTGCTCATCGACGTTCTCCTCTGTCAGCAACTCTCTCGTCTCTCAAAATTCTTATCTGAGAGCAATTACGTTTATAGCACAATCCACATCCATGCTCAACCAAAGACAGGCGTGATTGGCCATCTGATCCGAAAGGTCTTTTCTTCCCTTAAGAAAGAGAAAAAAAGATTAGGCGGTCAAGAAAGATTCTAAAGGAGAAAAAAGGACAGGCAGTTTTTTCCTTCACCTCTGGAAAAGAGCACCTATCCCCTTATTGAGATCAGCGGCCTTGGAAGCGGCCTTTTCGTTTTTCCAGGAAAGCGGTCACACCTTCCTTTTTATCCTCTGTGGTGCAGGTCAGGGCATGGAGATAGGATTCGAGGGCATAACCTGAGACGGCATCACCCTCCTGGCTTCTGCTCACTGCTTCCTTGGCATACTTCACTGCAAGAGGAGGTCGCGAGGCGATTTTCTGTGCCAACACCATGGCAGTCTCCATCAGTTCTTTGTCAGGAACGACCTTGTTGGCCAAACCGATGCGGAAAGCTTCCTGGGCGTCCACGAAATCACCGGTAAGGATCATCTCCATGGCGCGGCCGAGCCCTACCAAACGGGGAAGCCTCTGCGTACCACCGTCACCCGGGATGATTCCCAGCTTGACCTCGGGGGCTCCGAACTTAGCCGTCTCGGCGGCAATACGGATGTTGCAGGCCAGCGCCAATTCCAATCCGCCCCCTAAAGCATAGCCGTTGACGGCAGCGATGACCGGGATCGGCAAATTCTCGATACGGGAGAAGAGCTCTTGCCTGAACCGCGACACCTCTCGTCCGAGCAATGCATCCCGTTCTACAAGCTCGTTGATGTCCGCTCCGGCCACAAAGGCTTTCTCTCCGGAGCCGGTTATGACCAGCACTCTGAGTTCCCTGTCCCCTTCGATCTCATCCAGGACCTGTTTCAATTCCTCAGTCAGCTCCTGGGAGAGAGCGTTCATTTTATCGGGACGGTTCATGGTCAAAATCCCAACCGTTTCCTTTTTTTCAAAAATCAAAGTGTTGTACATCTTCACCTCCTATCCCCGACCGGAGAGTTAAAACATTCCCTAGACATTTTTTATGAATTTTTCAGGTAAAGGCCTTAATGCCGAGCTCAAAAGCGCCTATAATGAGCTGCTGGATCTGCGATGTCCCCTCATAGAGTGTGTTGATACGCGCGTCTCTGTAAAAGCGCTCTACGTCGTATTCCCCAGAAAAGCCGTAACCACCGTGGATCTGGACGGCTTTGTAGGCCACCCTATTGACCATCTCGCTACAGAAATACTTGGCAATAGATGTCTCTCGGGTGTTGCGCTCGCCCTTGTTTTTCAAATGTCCGGCGCGGTAAACAAGAAGCCGGCCGGCCTCGCATTCGACAACCATATCCGCGATCATCTGCTGGATGAGCTGAAAACTGGCTATGGGCTTGCCGAACTGATTCCTCTGTTTGGCGTAATCCTTACAGATATCGATACAGCCTTGGGCCGATCCCACACAGCCTGCAGCAACTGTAAAACGGCCGAAATCCAGGGTTCCCAGAGCAATCTTGAATCCCTTGTTCACTTCCCCCATCACATTCTCTTTGGGCACCCGGCAGTCCTCCAGGAAGATCTCGCCCGTATTGGAAGCCCGAAGCCCCAGCTTATCGTGCAGGTCTCTCGTCGAGAAACCTTCGAATCCCCTCTCAACTATAAAAGCCGTAATCCCTCTGGCCTCGGCTGCGGGATCCGTTTTGGCGTAGACGATGGCCATGTCGGCAATACCGGCGTTGGTGATCCATGTCTTTTGACCGTTCAAGATATAGGAATCCCCATCTTCTTTGGCCGTCGTTACCATACTGGCCGGGTCGCTTCCCGAGTTCGGTTCGGTGAGTCCGTAACAACCGATCCATTCCCCGCTTGTAAGTTTGGGTAAATACTTTTTCTTCTGTTCCTCGTTCGCGAATTTGAAAATGGGAAGCTCGACAAGAGAGACCTGAACCGAGTAGGTCCCGCGAAGGGATGAATCCACCCGCCCAAGCTCCTCGGCAACGATGGCATGACTTATGTAATCAAAGCCGGCTCCGCCGTATTCTTCGGGAATAGGAGTACCCATGAAACCCAATCCCGCAAGCTTTTCGAAGATATCCCGCGGAAACTGGCCTTTCTTGTCGTTTTCGCTGGCTACAGGAGCAATCTCCTCATCGGCAAATTTGCGGATCGTATCCTGGATCATTTTTTGTTCTTCATTAAAATCAAAGTCCATCTCTTTCTCCTTAGAAACTAACGTTTATAGTTCGAATAACTGCATTCCTCGCGCATAAAAATTTAAAAATATCTCTCCGCACAAAGCACTTCCATCCGTCTGAATTATTCACGAGCCGAGGTTGCTGCAGCGGCAACGAAGCGGCCCATGAAGCTGTAGTGAACTACCGCGAATGGGCTGTGAGGAAGCCGGTGCGGCAAGATCGGCTCGCCCGTAGGGTAAAAAAAGCTGATTATTGGATAAAAAGGTCTTTGTAATGAAAGCATCAGCTTTTTTTATGAACAATTCAGGTTAGTATTTGTAGAATCCCTCCCCTGCCTTCTTCCCCAGTTTTCCTTCGGAAACCAATTTCTTGATAATTGAAGGGGGCTTGTATCGCTCATCCTTCAGCTTGCCGTAAAGAGTTTCCATCTTGGCCAAGTGGATGTCGAGTCCGATCATGTCGATCAATGCCAGAGGCCCCATAGGCAATCCCGCGCCCAATTTCATGGCGTCATCGATATCCTGAGCCGAGGCGATTCCATCGGAATATACCAAGGCGGCCTCGTTCAAAAGACTCGCCAGCACACGACTCACGATTCCGGCGGGAGCCTCTTTGAAAGTGACGATTGGAGATTTTCCCAGGGCTTCAGCGAAATCTTTCGTGGCTGCAACCGTTTCATCGGACGTTTCATTACCACGGATGATTTCAACGAGCTTCATGATCACTGCAGGATTGAAAAAATGCATCCCGACCACCTTGTCCGATCGTTGGGTGGCGGAAGCGATCTCACTCACTGAGAGGGCGGTCGTGTTCGATGCCAAAATCGTTCCCGGAGAGCATACTTCATCCAGTCTTCGGAATATGTCCTTTTTGAGGTTGATATCCTCGAGGGCAGCTTCTATAACAAAATCACTGTCCGCCGCCTGGCTTAAATCCGTGGTCCAGCTCATCTTGGCCAGGACGCCGTCCATGTCCTCCTGAGTTATTTTCCCCTTCTCGATGCGTCCTTTAAGCCCACGGATAATCTTATCCTCGGCCTTTCCTATGATATCCTTAGAAATATCGGAAACCACGACTTCGCACCCCTTCTGAGCACAGAGCTGGCCGATTCCAGCCCCCATAATGCCCGCACCCACGATAAAAGGCTTTTTGATGCTCATATTATTTCCTCCTCCAATTTCAGAACAACCTTTCAAGAATGACGGCCACTCCCTGCCCTCCGCCAATGCACAAACTGACCAAGCCTAATTTTTTATCATAGGTCTTCAAGGCGTGAATCAGAGTCGTCATGATCTTAACACCGGTCGCACCCACAGGATGACCGAGGGCGATAGCACCGCCGTTGAGGTTGACTTTCGATCGATCCCAATTGAGCTCACGCTCTACGGCAATGATTTGAGCTGCAAAGGCTTCATTAAGCTCGATGATATCGATATCCTCCAGCTTGAGCCCGGCACGATCCAGAGCCTTGCGCACCGCCGGAACAGGACCGATACCCATAATTTTAGGGTCGACACCGGCATGGGCATAAGCGACGATCCGGGCCATGGGTTTCACTCCCAACTCTCGCGCTTTGTCTTCGGTCAGGACCACAAGGGCAGAAGCTGCGTCGCAAAGGGCACAGCTGTTGCCTGCGGTGACCGAACCATCTTTCTTGAAAACTGGAGAAAGTTTGGCCAACTTCTCGGCCGAAACTTCCTCTCTCGGAATTTCTTCATTTTCAAAGAGAGCTGTTTGGCCCCTTTTCAAAGGGATCTCAACGGGGAGCACTTCCGCCTTGAACAGACCCTCCTTCATGGCCCTGACAGCTTTGGCTTGAGAGTCAGCTGCATAGACGTCCTGCTCCTCTCGGCTAATGCTGTATTTTTCCACGAGCGTCTCTGCCGTCACGCCCATCAAGTGACCTGCCAAAGGGCACATAAAGCCATCTTTATGCAGAAGATCGATGACTTTGCCGTCTCCCATACGATTTCCCCACCTCGCTCCCTCGGAGATGTAGGGCACCTGAGAACTGTTTTCAGAACCTCCGACAAGGACGACATCTGCATCCCCAGCCTTGATCAATTGAACTCCCAGAGTCACCGCTCTCAACGAAGATCCACAGCGTTTATTCACGGTAAACGCGGGAACTTCGACAGGCAGTCCGCCTTTGACGGTGGCCAGGCGTCCAATATTGGGGCCGAGGCCGGCCTGCCATCCAGTTCCAAAAATGACTTCATTAACATGGTCAGGTTCAATCCCCGCTCTTCGAACTGTTTCCCGCACGACAAGAGCTCCCAATTCCACTGCAGATACATTCTTGAAAGATCCTCCGAAGCTTCCCCCGGCAGTTCTCACAGCGCCGGCAATAACGATATCGCTCATATATTCCCTCCTTTCATGGATTTGTATGTACCTAAGGTTCCCTATTATAATAAGCCAGATCTTAAAGTGTCAACAAACCTGAATAATCCAGGATTCTGAATTATTCATAAAAAACTTAGCCTGCATATTTTATTAAAGTCTAAGAGATAGAATCGCTCTGTTGAATTTTTTACAGGTTTTGTTTATGGTTTAGGGTGCAAACCAATCCGGCAAGGAACGAACTTATGATAGGCGCAAATGTCAAAAGAATCCTGGCGGAGCTGCCTCCGCATGTAGAGCTGGTCGCCGCTGCAAAGACGAGGACTCCTGCTGAAATTCTTGAAGCCGTCGAGGCCGGCGTGAAAATCATCGGACAAAACTACATCCAGGAAGCACAAGAGACGTTTCGTTCCGTCGGCCGTAAAGCCAGGTGGCATTTCATAGGGCATCTCCAAAAGAATAAAGCCAAGAAAGCGGTCGAAATTTTTGACATGGTAGAGACAGTGGATTCCTTTGAGCTGGCAGCCGAATTGAACAAGCGTTCGCGGACACAGGAAAAAATCATGTCTATTCTGATCGAAATCAACAGCGGTCGTGAACCTCAAAAGTTCGGGATACTTCCAGAAGAAACAAAAGAGCTCGTAACTAAGATTGCCCCCTTGGAAAACTTGAGAATCCGCGGCCTGATGACAATGGGCCCTTTGTTCGGGGATCCTGAAGATGCCCGCCCGTATTTTCAGGTGACTCGAAAAACGTTTGAGGCAATTGAAAGCCTGAACATTCCCAATGTGGAAATGTCCTATCTATCTATGGGAATGACCAATTCCTACAAGGTTGCCATTCAAGAAGGTGCCAACATCGTGCGGATCGGGACAAAAATTTTCGGACCGCGCTGAATCCCGATTCCTTCAACTAAAAATAAGACCTGCTCTTTCTACCTTTGACCGAAAACTTTAGCCAGAACTTTTTGGGAATGCAATCCGGAAAATGCATTGAAGACAAGGATTAATAGATCTCCCACCTGTTTTCCCGCTGTCCACTTCCCATCCTCCGTCCGGACAATTCCCTCCTCAGAGGCATCCGGCATATAAGCGTTTAAGAAACTTGCGAAAGCCTTCTTTGCCTCTCCCTCTTCGGGATACACGATAAGGAGCAGAGCGTATCTTTCCCCATGCTCCTCATAGAAGCCCAGCACAACCTCCGTATTCTGGTCGAGGTGCAAGATGTTGGCATCTGCAACGAAGAAATGATAGTTCAAAATCAGGTGGTTGTGAAAATAACGGATACTTGTTCTTCCCAACCCTTCGGGAGGTAAGAAGGAGACGACCTTAGGAATCCGCCCTTTCTGTTTTATCGCGAAGGCGATTCTCCTGGCCAGAGCAAAAAGAGCCTCCTTGGATTCCTCCGTTTCTTCCACAGCGTATAAAGAGATGAAAAAACGGCCTTTCCAAAAGGATAGAAGACCTGCTGCATAAGAAGACCCTTGTCCGATGCCCGCATCCTCCCCCTCATACCCATGAGAAAAGATACCGAAAGCATCCTTGTCTGTTGCCATATCAAAAATGTCCGCAATGATTTTTTGCCGATCCTCTTTAAAAAAAGGCCTGGCCAACAATCGCCTGAAATTAAAAGCGCGGTAGACTTCACCCGAGCCGTTTAAATAATCAAATATTGTGTCCGGATCGTAAATCCTATCCTCTCCGGATTTCCAGCCGTTGATCTCACCGGGCAGCAAAGCTTCCAGTTCCTTCTCTTCACGCTTTGGATTTATACACATCGATTCTGTTCTTCCTAATGAGTTCAAAGGCTGATACGCGGATGGGTGTCTTCATTTCCAGAGATTTTAGCAGATACGGACCAAAATAAAAAATTCAGATTTCTGTAATGAGAATTGCCCGTAGGGTAAAAAAAGGCGACATAAAGATTGAATGCGCTTGAGATTGAAAGTGCCGCCGTTTTTTATGAATAATTCAGGAGCATGGATTATTCACGAGTCGAGGTCGCTGCAAAGGCAAGGCAGCGGCCCATGAAGCTGTAGTGAACTACCGCGAGTGGGCTGCAACGAAGGCTTTGTAGTGAAATCGGCTCGCCTAAAAGGTAAATACTGCCGTCAATAAGATATTAGATTCTTTTAATGGTTAAGTGACGGCAGTTTTTATGAATAATTCAGGCAGTAAATATATGTTGAATTATTAGCCTAATTGCGTTACGATTTATTTTGATTATTATTATATAAACGATGTACTAACCTGGATTATTCACGAGTCGAGTTTACCGCAGATGCGAGGCGACAGCCCACGAAGCCGTGGTCGTCCACTGCGAGTGGGCTGCAACGAAGCAGATGCGGTGAGATCGGCTCGCCCAAAGGTTAAAAAAAGGCGGCACAAAGATTGGATGCTCTTGAGATTGAAAGTGCTGCCGTTTTTTATGAATAATTCATCTTAAAAGGAGTGAAGCATGATCAGACTTTCTACGAAAGGGCGATACGGTACTCGGCTGATGCTGAACCTCGCCCACAACTATAATAACGGAAACGACGCCGTCATACTTAAGAGTGTTTCCTGTGACGAAAATATTTCCATACGTTATCTTGAACAAATCATCATACCCCTTAAAATCAACAAGCTCGTCAAGAGCATTCGTGGAGCGGGCGGAGGCTATATTCTTGCACGTCACCCCTCCAAGATCAAACTCATCGAGATCCTCGATTCTCTTGAAGGAGCCATGTGTCTCGTAGAATGTGTGGAAGACGAGGAATACTGCAAGAACAGCGCCACCTGTGCCACTTTCGAAGTGTGGAAGAAAGCCAGCCTTATGCTGAAGGATTACTTCGAACGAATAAGCCTGCAAGATCTGGCCGAATCCGACAGGAAAAAGAATCCTAAAAAGAAGAAAAAATAGTCCTGAATTATTTGCTTTCGGATTTATTTTACCTGAACTATATTAAAACAATATTTCATGGTGAGGTCCGGCGACCGAACATTTTTTGGAGCCGAAGCAAATTCAGAATTTTGCTTTAGTATCCCGAAAGCCATCCAGGTCGTTTTGTTTTCAATATTTTTATTATTCATTTCCGGCTATTTTAAAGTGATCCGGACTAGCTGAGTTTTCTTATTGCAAGATGAACAGGACCCCCGCATAAAGGGAAAGAGGTAATGGAGAAGGAATCAAAGAAATTCAAAAGCGACATGGCAGAACTTGAACGATTGAGAGCGAAAGTAGCGCAATTGGAGAAAATACAAACCGAGCATAAAAACGTCATGGAGGCTATGCTGGAGTCCGAGTTGAGATTCAGGATGATTTTCGATAACGCTAACGACGGGATTATTCTTCACAACAATCAAGGACATATTTTCGATGTCAACCAGACCATGTTCAAACGGCTCGGCTACACAAAACAGGAAATGCTTAAAATGAATCTCAAGGACTTGGTAACACCCGAATACGGGGCGAAGGTAGATTCTAGAGTGAGAAAACTCCACAAGGAAGGGGTGGCCATTTTTGAATCAGCCGACATCAGGAAGGACGGGACAGTGATGCCCGTTGAAGTGAGTGCGGGCTATACGGAATACCGGGGCAAAAAAATTATTCAGAGCGTGGTGAGGGATATTGCCGAAAGAAAAATGGCCGAAGATCTCATCAAGTCGACTTTCGAGGAAAAAGACCTCCTCCTCGATGAAGTCAAGCAACAGATCGATTTTACCTGGGAAACATTGTCACAAAACTTGAAATATCTTTCTGACAACATAAGCGACGAAAAAAGTAAAGAAGTTCTAAAAGGCGCGCAATTCCGGCTGAAGACTATGATTTATATTCAGAAAAAGATGTTCCGCTCTCCGAGTCTTTCACGAATTGATTTTTCGCATTTCGTCAAAAGACTGGTACCTTTCGTTTATTCTCTGTATCAACCGGAAACAATAGCCGTTCGCATCAGACAACGTGTTCAAGACATCTTTCTGGATATTCGATGTGCTTTGCGATGTGCTTTCATCATCAGCGAATTCTTATCGAACTCCTTGAAGCATGCCTTCCCTGATGACAGAAATGGCGAGGTCCGGATTGAAATGGAAAAAAGGGGGAATGGAACCTATGTCCTCTCATATAAGGACAACGGAATCGGAATCCCTCACTCCATAAAAGAACATGGGGCTGTCCGCACGCAAGGCTTGCGAACGGTTTTCGACCTTGTCAAAGAAATGTCGGGACAAATTGAGCTTTTATCCGGCGCTGGGACGGAATTTATTGTGAGGTTTTGATCAGAGAAAGGAAATGAAGTTCAACTGGAAGCCGCTTCACTGGAGCTTAAGACAAAAAGTCATTTGGCATATTATTGTTATCGGTGCAATAGCAGCCATTCTGTTGGCCTTCCTCTACTTTAAAACCCAGAAGAATATCATCAACACTCTCAACCGCCAGAAGTCCGACATCGTGGCTTCCATGATCGAATGCAACATCAAACATCACATGCAGGAAGGAAGAGCGGCGGATGTCACGGTTGTCCTGAAGAGGCTGGCGGATTCCAGAAACATACATATGATCAGGATACTCGATTCAAACGGCCGTATCTTGAATTCTTCCAAAGAACAAGAGATCGGCGCCTCGGTTGAAGAAGCAACTAAAAAGAAGCTGAAAGCCTGGTATAAAAACGGCGATAGTCAAAGCCGTTTTTTAGTCAAGCCGGTTTCTCCCTCCTTGAGTTACTTGGCCATACAAAACAGCGAAGAGTGCTTTCGCTGTCACTCAGCCGATAAAGCCACCAACGGCATCCTCGAGATCTCTATCGAGGAGAAAGCCACTATCACTCTCTACCACCAAAGTCAACTCAGAGCCACGATCATCGCCCTGGTATCGTTGGTTACATTGACATTTATCATATTCCGATTGTTCGATAAGATCATCAATCGCCCGATTTCCAACCTCAAAGACAACATGAAAAAAGTTCAAAACGGGAACCTAAGCATCCGGCTCAAATCTCTCAAGAATGACGAGATCGGGGATCTCACCCAGAGTTTCAATATCATGGTTTCGAACTTGAAAAAAGCGCAGCAGGAAATCGAAGAACTCCACCGGAGGGAGATGGAAAGGGCGGGGCACCTGGCCATGATGGGAGAGCTCTCAGCAGGTTTGGCTCATGAAATTAAAAATCCCATTGCGGGAATCAAGGGAGCGCTAGAAGTGATCGCCCAGAGGACAGAGCCCTCGGATCCTAAAAAAGAGATCTTTTCCGAAATACTCAAACAGACAGACCGCATTTACAAAATTGTTCAAGACCTCCTGCAGTACGCAAGACCCAAAGAAATGGACCTGAAGGAGGCCGATCCCCTGGATTTTATCCGAGCGGCCATCAATCTGGCCAGAACGCAGACACAAGATAAGGTTATCCTCTTTCATTTCGAGCAAGAAAGAGAAGGCCTCAAAATTTTCTGTGATGAAAGCAAAATGCAGGAGATTCTTCTAAATTTATTGATCAACGCTATTGCCGCAATTGAAAAACAAGGCGATATTTTTGTCCGGGTATTTCGAGAGAATACAAACAGACTGGCTATCACTGTTTCCGATAACGGCAGAGGAATCCAGAAGGAACACTTGTCTCATGTCTTCAATCCGTTTTTCACCACACGGCGTGAGGGCACGGGTCTGGGATTGTCCATTAGTCAAAGAATCGTCGAAGCCCATAAAGGAACTTTAAGCGTAGAGAGCGAGGAAGGTAAGGGAACGGTCTTCACCATCCGGCTTCCCTATGCAGAGAAAAAAAAG
Organism: Candidatus Aminicenantota bacterium; assembly: GCA_016926925.1. The sequence goes on along the minus strand of JAFGNQ010000358.1, from coordinate 603 downwards.
AAACCGACATGAGCCAAAAGAAAATACTCGTTGTGGATGATGAAAAACTCATACGCTGGTCTCTCAGTCAAAAATTATCCCAGTGGAATTACGAGGTTATCACGGCCGAAACGGCCAACGAAGCGATAAATGCTTTCGAAGAAGAGCTGCCCGATCTGCTTATTTTGGATGTCAATCTCCCCGACAAAAAGGGAACGGACTTATTGGAAGAGATCAAAAGCAATTGGCCGGAAGTCCCTGTCATCATGATTACTGCCTACGGCACTATCGATGAGGCGGTCGCGGCCATGCGGCAGGGAGCCTATGATTTCATCACCAAACCGATCGATGACATCAAACTCCAAAGCACCATCAACAACGCTCTCGAGGCAGCGTCTCTCAAAAAAGAAATCGCCTACTACAAAGAAAGAGAGCAGAAGAGGTTCGACAGGTCCAACATCGTCGCAGAATCGGAAGAGATGAAAGATATCCTGAAGATGACACAAACAATCGCCGAAAGTGAAACCATCATCGTGCTCTTACAGGGGGAGAGCGGAACCGGCAAGGATCTTTTGGCTCAACTCATCCACCATTTGAGCAGAAGGAGGAACGGCCCCTACCTGG
>JAFGNQ010000357.1 GCA_016926925.1 Candidatus Aminicenantota bacterium | reverse complement strand
TCGGGCAAGAAGCTGCCCGAGGCCCTGCGGCTGATCTCGGTGGACAGCCAGAAGGCCAAGGATCAGTTTCATTATCGGCTGAACATGGCGGTCAAGGAGGAGACCAGGGACCTTCCGGGGGCCGGCTTTCTCCATTCCGGGGTGGGGGACGACTATATCGCCCAGATCCTGGCCGAAGAAAAGCAGTTGGACGAGAAAGGGCGTGAGGCATGGGTGAACGTCCACCAGCGGCCAAACCACCTGTTCGATGCGGAGATCCTGGCCGCCGCCTGCGTCGAGATGGAATTCCCGGGCGGAGGACTGAGGCTGATAGCCGAGTATCTCAAAGAGCAGGAGAGGAATGCTGCAACGCATGGAGAACAGACCGGATCCATGAAGGTTGCCAGATCTAAATGGATGAACCGATGAAAGATCAAAATGCCGACAGATACATCACCATCCAGAGCGCAGCGGAAATGCTTGGCTGCACGGACAGGCATGTCTTGAACCTGATCCGGGAGGGCGAGATCAAGGCGATCAAGATCGGAGGCAGGGCGATGCGGGTGTCCGAGTATTCGTTGAAAGAGTTCATCAAAACGCACGTCGTGAATCCCGAGGATTTTTATGCCCCGGAGGAGCCGCCAGATCCGGATCCCCCGCCTCCGTTGAAGGTTGTGAAGTCGAAGTGGATGAACCGCTGAAAGCGGGTCTGCAGGGCAATGTACGGAGAGGGAAAATGGTCAAAAAGGACCCTTATATAATCATCCGGGCCGGTCGGGGTTTACGCCATACAGGTCAAATTTAGGCTTCCGCCAAGACCCATAAACACTAAGTTTCGTCAATATTGGAAAATATCCAGATTCCAGGTGGTGACAAAATACATGCCAATAAACGATAGGTTGCAAAGGCACAATACACAAGAGATCCCGGAAGGTCAAAAAGGAGGTGGGGCGGAACCAAAAAGGCAATAAAACAGGCCCGTAAACGAACGACATCTTCGAGGAGAGAAAAAAACGTTTGAGGAGAGAAAAACGATGAAGAGCCATAAGAACGACGATCAGGTTATTGTAATCGACAATCCATCCGGTCTGCCATTGTTGCCGTTGGACGAGTTCCAGTCCTTCCAGGGCGATTTCAAGGAAGAGATCGAACCGGGCAAGCTGGACAAACTGATGCGGAGCATCCTGGATCATCACGTATTCGTCGCCAAGGCTGTTTTCTTCGAGGACGGGGTTGCCTATACGGAGGACGGCCATCAGACCCTGGTCGCTTTGAAGAGGCTGCGCGATCTCGGATACACGAAATGCCGCGTGATCGAATACGCGCTTGAGGACGGCAGAATGAAGCCGGCATCGAGCAGGGATCATGACGGGATCGTGGTGCCGTACCAGCTCATTGTTCCAGTGGGCGAGACGAAGGAGGCGCGCTGCAAGGACGCCGCCCGGAAGCTCCTGCAAATCAACAGCGCCTACGCAAAGATAAACCCGGAAACGACGTTGCTGAAAACCCTGGACTTCACTACGGACGAGATGGACGATCTCCTGGCCAGAATATCCATCGAGGACTTCGGCCTTGAGCTGTACCGGGAAGAGGGAGACGAGGATCCGCAACAGTCGTTCGAAAAAGAGGCGGGAAAGCATACGAACGAGAATTGCCTCTACCCTATTGTGCCGAAGTTCTCGGAGAAATACGACGCGGTGATCATCCTTTCCGATAACGAGACGGACACGGTCCACCTTGAGACGATTTTACAGATCCAGAAATGCCAAACCTACAAAGAGATCATCGACCACGGGAAGGGTATGGTGATCACGGCCGGGAGGTTCATCGAATTATGGAATTCAAGATAATCGTGCCGACATACAGGAGAGCCGGAATGGTCACGACGCTCGATCATGTGAAAGGGGCGTCCCTATGCGTGACCGCATCCGAGGAGGACACATATCGAAGGCATTATCCAGATGCCGAGATAATCGTTCATCCGGACACCATTGTCGGCCTCGCTCCGAAAAGGCAGTGGATTTATGAAAAATTCGGCAATGTCTTCATGCTGGACGACGATATCAAGGGGGTTTACCGGTTGTATATGCGTCAGCTCGGCCCGAAGCTCAAGCCTGAGGAAACCTATCACATTATCCAATGGGCGGGCAACATGGCCAGGCTCTGCGGCTGTTTTCTGTTCGGATTTAACAAGAATCCCTCGCCCATCATATACAGCCCGTTTTCTCCGATCAGGCTGTCGGGGGTGGTCACCGGCTGCGCCTTCGGCATGATCGAGGGAAGCCGTCTGAGTTTCACCTCCGAGTCGACCGCCGTGGAGGATTTTTATATTTCCGGCCTGAACGCCCACTTTCACCGGAAGGCGTTCATCGATACCCGATTCAATTTTGTCCAGGACCAGACCTTCACGAAGAAAGGGGGTCAGTCGATGTACCGGAACATGGAGACGGAGAGGAGGGACACCCTTTTTCTAAGACGATGTTTCGGGGACGCAGTCACCATCAAAAGGAGCGTCCAGCACGCCGGCCACAAGAAAGGAGTCAGCGCCAGATCGAAGAATCCCTATGGGAGAACCATGACAATACAGTTCTAACATATCGATATTGCTGATAAAACGCTTGACAAACCCCTTCTTTATGCATAAGATATGAAAAAAAGGAGGCAGGTCATGAAAGGGTATGAGCTAAAGACGGTCAAGGGATACGATTTCTGGGAGGCTGCGAGCGCCCTTCAAAAGAGCATCCGCCGCAATGAAGAGGATTGCGCGTTGTTCTTTGCCGTGGAGCTGTACGAAAGCGGGTATGACGAGTACGTCTGGAAGCGTCTCAAAATCATCACGTCGGAAGATGTCGGTCTGGCGGAGCCGATGATGCTGGCGGTGATTCAGGCGCTCTATCAATCCTATGTGGAGCAGAAAAAGAAGAAGGACGAGAAGCATCGCCCCGAGCGCCTCTTTCTGATCCATGCGGTTTTGCTGTTGTGCCGGGCCAGGAAATCCCGGCTGGTCGATTGGACATTGATTGACTGCTGGAACAATCACGCCGACGATAAACGCGAGATTCCCGACTATGCCTTCGACAAGCACACCCCCAGGGGGCGGGCGATGAAGCGAGGGTTCGGGCACTTCTTCGATGAGGGCACAAAACTCGCCAATCACGCACAGCAGCCGATGGAAGCCGAGAGGAAGGAAAGGGCTCGGGCAAGTTCTCCGATTCCTCAGGAAAGTTCAAGTCTTTCGTTCGAAAAATAAACAAACACATCAATTTCCATCCTTTTGACGAATGCCGGAGATAAGACTCCGGCATTTTCGTATCTGATCCCCTCAATCTGTCTAAGTATCTGAAATAATTAAAAAAACGCTTGACGTACTCAAATCTGTAATATATAGTGAAATCAACAGGTTAGATAATCTTTCTCAAAAAAACACCCTCCAGAGGCGCCAACCCCTGGAGGGGCGAAACTGAACCCCTAACATGGAAGAAAGGAGTCGAGAACATGATAGCAAATCAAGCGGTCAAGTCAAGCACGGTAGATTTATTCGGCGAACTCGTCCCCCCGCAGAAGAGTCACGCCGGTCGCACCCATTACGCCTACAGCATCAAAACTTCAAGAGTCAAGGAGCCGGATTTTCCATATGACGGCCGGCAAATGACCTGCACCACTGATCTGATCAATTTTGCGAGAGAGCTGCTGGATTCGGATATCGAGAAGATGCTGACGCTTTATCTGGACGCCCAAAATAAGCTCATCGGCATTCAGGTCATGAAAGGAACGGTGAATCAGGCGGTCGTATATCCCCGCGAAGTTATCCGTCACGCGCTTCTGCTCGGCAGTTGCGCGATCATCATGATTCACAATCATCCTTCGGGCCATGTCAGGCCATCGGATGCGGACATCCGATTGACGAAAACAATACAGGAAGCCTCTAAATTCATGGATATTCTTGTCCATGACCATATCGTCATGGGCGCGGAAGGGCGTTTTTTCAGCTTCCGGGATGAGGGGTTGATGTGATGACAAAGGATAAGGAGATGAAGATCCGAGTATGGGGCCTTGCGAACGGCAGAGGGACAACGGCGGGAGCGGCGTATGGCGCCTTCTGCATCAAGGAATATGAAACGGAACAATATCCATTAAAAGACTGGCTGCGGGTTATCGCAGTGGAAAGGATAAAAAAATGACGAATCATTATTTGCTGATCGTGTGGCACGACGTGGAGCCTGAGATCCAGGGACCTTTTAAATCGGCGGAGGAGCGGGACAAGAAAGCGCTCGAAATCCGGTTCAACGAACCGGATGGAGACGAGGCCGGCATTTATCCTCTCGACATCAGGAGCGAGGGGATCCCGGATGAGGTTGAGGTCGGGGCGTACAGCGGCGGCTTTTTCGAAGAGGATACAATCGGCGTGGCTTTTTGTCCGAAATGCGGTCAAAGCGCTTTCGCTCATAACGATGACGGATCCTGTGTCATAGATCTGTCTGCCGGGAGCGAGGAGGGGCAATGATGGATACGGTAGAACTCAACCGGATATATCCGAATCCGGACCAGCCCCGGAAGTTCTTCGACCCGGTCAGATTGGAGGAGCTGGCTCAGTCGATAAGGGTCTCCGGCCTGATGGAGCCCCTTATCGTGGTCGCAAGGGGCGACGGGTTCATGATCGTTGCGGGTGAACGTCGCTGGCGGGCCTGCAAGATAGCCGGCCAGACACAGGTCCCGATCCGGATCATCGAGGCGGACGAAAAGAAAATCGCCGAGCTGTCCCTTTTGGAGAACCTCCAGCGGGAGGACCTCAACGTCATGGAGATAGCGAACGCCTACAAAGGTCTCATCGATATGGGGATGACGGAAGAGGAAATAGCGCAAAAAATGGGTCACAGACACGTATGGCTTGTGAGCGAGCGCCTCAGTCTCCTGAATCTGAAGAAGACGTTTCAGGAGTATGCCGTAAAGGGCATCTTAAGCCCTGCCCAAGCGTTGCAGTTGAGCCGCCTCCCTCCGGATATGCAGGATCAGGTGTTCGACAGGATATCATCCGGCAAAATCAACACGCATGAAAAGCTCAAATCCCTTGTGAACGCGATCCTCTTTACCAGGGAACAGTCGAGCTTCATTCCCGAGCCGACCGCCCAGGAGCGGGAGGTCAATAACAAATACGATCGCATGATCGAGCAGATCGTCAAGTTCATCAATCGATGTTTCAACAGCGACGACATGTCCGTGCTTTCGGCGGTGCTCACGCCGGCGGCAAAGGTGAACATTGAGCAGATCGACATGATCATCCAGCATTTGACCAAAATCAAGCGGGCTCTACTTCAAGCGGACAGCAAACGGGAAGTCTTGCAGGGGAAAATCGAGGTCGCCTGAAACCAAACCCACACAACACCAACATCATCCAACCTAGCCGGAGAGGATCAAACCCCTCCGGCCTCTACAAAGTGAGAGACGGGTTAATGTAGCCGTTTTGCGGAATACGAGATAAAACATGCGTCACCGCGGCAACACTTTTACAATTCGTGATCAGTGTGGATGCCTTTCTGCTATCGAGTGTCCGACAATTTTTGCCGACATACATCTTTTTGATCGGAAATGATTAACGGTCACCTCTTCAAATCACATCTTCAGGACCTCCTGTAGCGTCTCTGTCCGTCTCATCCGTCACCTCTATCGGTGACTATCTTAAACCGGACAGATTACGTACTACAAAACGGACATATCATGTTCTCGTGACACAACCCCTATTTTTTGCTTGACAGTAACGAATGAATGATGGTAAGGTGGTCTTAACACCTTACAGGAGTAATGATATGTCTAAAAATAGGAAGTTGCTGAAACCAGCGATTAATAGAAGATTGTCAGAAGATATTATCAGCCAAATCAGGGATTTAATTGTAAATGGAAAACTCACAGCTGGCGAGAAAATTCCTTCTGAGAGGGAATTGGCAGAAACTTTCGGTGTAGGAAGGCCGGCCGTGAGGGAAGCCCTCAACTCCCTAAAAGGAATGGGTCTAATCGAAATCAAGCAAGGTAAGGGGATATATGTAAAAGAATTCACTTACGACTCATACGTTGCATCAGTTGCCAAAGGCGTTGAAATGATGTTGTTTTCTGAATTAATTTCTTTGTCAGAATTATCGGAAGTTCGAAAGCTGATCGAACCTGAAATATGTTTCCTAGCAGCACAAAGAGCCACAAAAGATGATCTGGCTTCATTAGAGCAGATACTAAATAGTTCGACTAAATCTATTGATAATCCAAGAGAATACGTTAAGTATTCTGCCATGTTTCATAGCGAAATTGCAAGGATTACGAAGAACAAGGTGATGCAGTTCTTAATTGAGGGTCTGTTGACGATGCTGCTGACAAAACGCAAAAAAATGAATGAGAATAGAGATTTTCGAGAAACCAGACTCCGTAGTCATAAAGAAATCCTTGAACATATGAAATCAGGCGACAAACATAGGGCCAAAAAAGCGTACTTGAATCATTTGGAGTCCAGTTATGAATATTACCGGGATCATTTCAAATAATTTTTACCGTTCAGTAAGTAACGGCATTCCACTTTACAAAAAGGAGGTATTGTTATGGAGAAATACAATTCGGCGTTGCTTAAACTGGAGCTTCTGAGTCAAGGCATAAAAATCGATCCTGATATTGTTACATCTTCTGGAAGTGACTTCAAAGAACCATTAAGGCAGAGGGCCGGGGTTGGAAGCAGCGGCGTTGATCTTATCTTGCAGGAAGAGGTGTACGTCGGAGCTCCTGCAATGGAAGCATTTGCCAAGGGGTCACCATTCACTCTTAAAAAAAGGGGAACTGACTACGTCATTGAGAAGAATGGTCGTATTGTTCAGAAGGTTCGTCCGTTCCCCAGACCTGCTTACTATGACAAAAAAACGACAGACGGAACACTCATGCAAAGGATCGGTACAATTCAAGGGGATTTTATAGGGATTTCTACTGACAATCGCTGCTGGTTCTGGGGTCATTATAAAGAGGATGAAATGATGGTTTACAAAGGGAAACAGTGCAAATATTGTTCCATTGGGTTGAATCTGGATACCACAGAGCAGCCAAGAAAGAACATCGATCAAATACTGCAGGTTATTGATGCCGCTCTTAAAGAAAAAGTGTGCCGGCATGTGGCCCTGAATGCAGGAGCATATCCCCCTCCGGGTACAGGGCACGAGGAAAACGCGGAGATAATCCGGAAAATAAAAGAAAACTTCGATAGCTATGTCCGCCTATCCCTCGTTCCTCCTTTCGAAGAGAAATACAATGATATACTTCGCGAAGCAGGTGCGGATCAGATCGGATATAACTACGAGGTTTTCGACAACGAGCTTTACAAAAAAATCTGTCCGGGGAAATTTGAACTGATCAACGAAGGAAATAATCATGAACTATATGACAGAATGATTAAGTACGGGGTCCAGAAAGGTGGAAAGTCCTCCATTTTTTCGAACCTACTGGTTGGTCTCGAGCCTATAAAAAGTACTGTTGCTGGAATAGATCATATTGCATCGATGGGTGCGGTACCGAGAACTTTTGTGTTTCGAGCCTTGACTGGAACACAGATGGAAAATGCTCCAATGTCGACAGTCCAAGATCTGGTTTACGTATATAGGAAATTGAAGGAGATTGTCGAGGAGAAGTATCATTTGGCGTTCGGATGCGCTGGCTGTTCAAGGGTAGAAGTCGATACGAGAAAATACCTTGCTCTTGTGCCCAATATGCCAGAAATCACGGATGATGATCTCAGGAATGCGGGAATCAAACCAGAATCTATAGGCTAGTTGATATGCTAGACTTGATCTACGTATCGTTCTGCCGGATGTTGGATCCTTTCATGATCCTGCTGATTATCGGTGGCATGTTTGTAGGAATCCTCTTTGGCGCTTTACCAGGCCTTACCAATGTTATGGGTATTGTTCTATTCTTGCCCTTTACCTTTGACATGTCACTGTACGAAGCACTGGTCTTGTTAGGCGCCATCTATGGGGGGGCAGTTTATGGTGGAGCAATCACCGCCATCTTGATAAATATCCCAGGCGCTCCAGCAAATATTGCCACTTGTTTCGATGGGTTTCCAATGGCCTTAAAGGGCGAGGCTAAGGAAGCACTTAGCCTCGCCGTCTTATGCTCCACAATAGGCGGTCTGTTAGGCGTCTTTGCTCTAATTTTTTTGTCACCCCAATTGGCTGCCATAGCATTAAAATTCGGCCCACCCGAGAAGTTTTGGGTGATGGTATTTTCTCTTAGCGTGATTGTAGCTTTGTCAGCTGAGAGTTTAGCCAAAGGAATCATTGCGGGGTCATTCGGTTTACTCTTAGCTACCGTTGGTATGCCCCCTGATGTTGGAACTGAACCAAGATTTCTTTTCGGCACGTACCAATTCGTTGGGGGGATCAATGTTGTTTGTGCTTTGATTGGTTACTTCGCTTTTTCTCAATGTATTGATATGTTCTCGACAAATTTAAACATAGCTACGACGATAACAAATATAGATAATAAAGTAGGCTTCTCAAAAATCTTTAGAATCCTCATGGCTAAATACAAATTTAACCTACTGCGATCATCTATACTGGGTGTGATTATTGGCATCATACCTGGAGCAGGTGGCAGTGTCGCCAGTATTATTTCATATAATGAAGCTAAACGGTTCGCACGGAACCCTGATGACTATGGAAAAGGAGAATGGGGAGGCGTGATCGCATCGGAAGCCGCTAACAATGCTACTGAAGGAGGCGCCCTAATCCCAATGCTTTCCCTTGGAATCCCTGGCAGCCCGGCAGCTGCAGCATTTGTCGCCGCCCTCATTATTCATGGTGTGTGGCCTGGCCCGGCACTTTTCATTCAGCATCTGGATACAGTATATACTCTCTTTGCAGGGCTGATAATCGCTCAAATTGTAATGTTGTTTATGGGACATTTTGGAGCACAATATTTTTCCTTAGCTTTGAAAATCCCAAAGAATCTTCTCGGTATGATGGTCATAATCCTGTGTCTCTTTGGATCCTATACGGTTTCAAACAACATGGCTGGTGTATATGTTATGTTCGCTACCGGGATCTTGGGGTTTATTGGTCAAAAGGTAGGAATCCCTCCTGCACCGGTTGTCCTCGGTCTTATTCTTTCTAAAGAGACTGAGGCGGCTCTAATGCAATCAATTGAAATCGGACAAGCAAAGGGATCTCTTTTATTCTATCTCTTTTCCAGCCCGCTCTGTGTATTACTATTTGCTTTGGTATTAGCTTCTTTCACGTATGTAATATATCGAAGACTAAAAAAGTCAAAGAGTTAAATCCATGAAGAATTATCAGGTTGATATGCTTGTTGGTCTGGTAACGGTGATAATCGCTGGAGTGTTGTTGTACATTGCTCAGGTCTCACAGGCGAATCCAAATACTTATTTTTATCCTAAATGTGTATTGGTAGTTCTTCTCGTAGCGAGCTTATTTCTAATATTCAGAAACGGTTTTAGCAAATCCCGCGATAGTTCATTCTATCTGAAAGATTATTCCCTGAAGCGTGCCTTCTTAATAACCATAGCGACGGGTTTTACTTTCTATCTCTCTAATATTATAGGCTTCTACGTCGGCACACTCCTTTTTTGTTCAGCGGTCGTCCTTTTTACTGGAGGATGGAGAAATAGAAGCTGGTTGCAAAACCTAAAGGTTCTCTCCATCGCTTTTTTATTCACAATCTGTCTTTTTCTATGTTTTTATCTACTTTTGGAATCTCCCGTTCCTTCGGCCGAAGTGAATTCAATTTATGATCATATTAGACCCGTTCTTAAGTAGCAGGTAGTACGAAACCAGATGATGAGCCCCAAAAATGAGTTTCCCGTCGTGTGTTTTAGATGAAATCCATTTCGCAAAGGAGGAGAAATCATGAAATCAATCTTTAGAATCATGTTCATCGGTTTTTTGTTGACCATTTTCACTTGTTGTTTCATTGGATGGGCAAACGCACAAGAAAAATTTCCGAATAGGCGGGTTACATTGATCATCTCGTATGGAGTAGGTGGTGGAACTGATGTTGTATTTCGAATAGTTGCAAAGCATGCAGAGAAGGAAATAGGGCAAAGTATCGTAGTAAAAAATATTGCAGGAGGAGGTGGCGAAGTTGGTTGGATAGAAGCCAAGAATGCAGCGCCTGATGGATACACCCTGTGTAATGAGAATATCCCACACTTTCTTATGATACCGATAGGGAGGAAGGCCGGTTATCATTATTCAGATTTTGAACCACTAGCAAGTATGGGCTGGGATCCAACGGTGTTCGTGGTGCATAAAGATGCGAAGTGGAAAACATTGGCTGAAATGACAAGTTACGCGAAAGATAATCCCGGGAAACTTACCGTTGGAGTAAGCAATTTCATGACCCAGTTATCTCTTCTTCCCTTGCTTTATTCAGTGGAAACCGGTGTTACAGTAAAGAGGGTGGCTTTAGGAGGGGGAGCCGGTGTTGAAACGGGATTATTAGGACGCCATGTTGATGTTGGATCCAATAATATGTCGGGTTCTTACAGACTCGGAAGCAATCTTAGGGTGCTGGCAGTGGCAGCAGAGAATAGGAGTCCCTATCTTCCTGATGTGCCGACCTTTAAAGAGCAAGGCTGCAATGTGGTCATGGGAGTAGAGAGAGGGTTTGTGGTCCCCAAGGGAACACCTCCGGAAAGAGTCAAATTCTGGCGAGATTTATTTGCTAAATTGTTCAAAAAAGAAGAGTTGCTAAAAGACTTAGATAAAGCAGGTCTGAAAGCAGAGTTTAAGGATTATAAATGGGTACGAGAAATGTGGAAAGACACGGAAAATAAATATAAAGACGTCATCAGCAAACTGCC